>JAIOSX010000151.1 GCA_021107345.1 Candidatus Aegiribacteria sp. | reverse complement strand
GGGATGTTACAGTTTACGACCCTTTCGGCGGAGGTTTCTTCCGAGATTGATTGCTCCGGGACCGAGGATTTTCTTCCAGGACAGAGCGGCGTATACGATTACGCAACATGGAGCGAGTTGGAGAATATTGCGGTTTCGCCTGGAGGAAACAGATTCGGCGGCGGACTGAATATGGAATACAGACTTGATGATAGCTGGACTCTGGAAGCTTCGGGAGGCTACTACACAACAAGCCTGAGTGGAAGTTCAGATCAGTATTCGATCAGTATGGATTCATCCTACTTTGTAACAATCGCTTCACTCATTGATTCCAAGATTATCGATACGAACGGTTCCGGCGATACCGAGATCGATATTAGTGATGATCTTATCGCTTTAGGAGCTAAACTGACACTTGATCCTTCGGAGAAATTCACCATCAGCATGGGAGCGGGCTTTTTCATGCACGATTTCAGCAATACTGTCTTGAACGAATACGACAATATTTCTGTTGAAACTTACTCCGATGGAGACGACGAATCTGCCGATCCGGATGATTACGTCTCTACCTCAACATGGTCACAGACGGATAAAAGCATAGAGACAGAGAGTACTACGAGGATATCCATTCCCGTGGGGCTTGAATTCGAAGTTCTACCGAAAGTGTATGCACGGCTGGGAGCGAGCCCGGGATTCGTTTGGGAAAAGACAACTTTAACCACTTCACTGATTGAAGCGTCGCCTAATGTAGTTCATACTGTATACGGTGACGGCTTCGAAGAACAGTCCGTTGAGGACCCGTTTGAAACAGTTGACGGCAGACTGATTGAAACCGACGAAACATATACGAATATACTCTACTCATACGGAGTCGGATATACACATAACGATTACATACAGATTGATCTGATGGGTCTTGGAGACAGTTTTAACCAGTGGCGTCTTTCAGCAACACTGTCTTTCTAGCCAATGGAAGAAGGATATACTATGAAAAAGATAACAGCAGGGATTTCGATTTTGCTCCTGCTTCTACTGGGGTGCGTGGAAGACAATCCCTTCAAAGCCGACCCCGATGTGCAGTGTGAGGGTGGAAATGAACACCCGCACATCGATTTAGTCGGAACGGAAAGCGGTGGAATGGGCGATATTGAGTTCAGCGATCTGGATCCTGAAACTGCTGGTATTCAGGATGCGATTATACTGAGCTTTGACAAGGATATTGACCCTTCAACCGTTACCGCTGCGTCATTCGCAATGGTTGAAACGAGCCCGGGGACGGGTTCAGTTCAATTCACAAGTATCAGCTATTTCCAGGAGAGCGGAACAGCCATACTTGCTGGAACGTTCTCCGATGATAAGGCGTACCTTCTTACGGTTACCGCCGGGGGTATTCAGGATATCCTGGGAAATGAGCTTGACCCCAATCACAATGCGTTATACGACGGTTCGCCGTGGGACGACAGACTGTTCACATTTTTTACCGGCAGCGGCTTTTCAGAAATGCGAGACATCACGCCTCCGGGAATTACCGGCTACTTCCCCAAAACAGGGTGTATTACTAACATTACTCCCAACCCGAGAGTTTTCTTCAGTGATGGCCCCATGGATGTTTCGCAGCTTAATCTGAATAATTTCACTCTGGAGACAACTTCGGGTTCGACTTCTATAACTCTCGAAATGGTTTCTGCGACTTCCACAGAGATTATTGCCACTCCTGTGAGCGATCTTTCCTACGGAACCAGATACACAGTAAGACTGTCCGCGCAACTCGCTGATTCTGCGGGCAACTCTCTTGATACAAACGGTGACGGTTACATTTGGCCAAATGAACCTGATCTTGTTTGGGATTTCCAGATAGAGGATGATGGTACAACCCATGGGACACCACCGACATTGTCGGACGCGATTTACCAACCCGGAAGCCCCATTATCCGAATAAAATTCGAACAAAGCGTGACCGGTGACGATGTGGTCATGGATGATGGAACATTCATCGCCGCCAACATTCAGGTAACTGATGCTAATGGTTCCATTCCCATCGTCTTCGAGACCAGTACGGATCCGGCTGCAGTTTACTGTCTGCTTCAGCGTAATGCCGTGGGAACTGTTACACTGTTCATTTCATGTAATGTTGCCGATGAGTATGGAAACCTGTTTGATGGTGATAATAACGGGCTTGGCGGTACTCCCGGTGAGGATGACTGGTCGGGGGTTCTCTAAAACCTGATGGTCTTACGATCAATAGCGGTACTGGCTCTGATAGGTGTGATGTGGTTACTGGGTATAATTGACCCTGAATCTCTGCCCTTGCATTCGAGGGAATTCCAGCTATGCGGAGCCACCGTGGTGCTCTACCTTTTCTGGAGCGCAGCTGAATCGAAGTACAGGGGAGGCTCTTCCAGCCTCCCCTATACGGTTTTTTATGCTGTTCTTCTTGTCAGTGCAGTCGACAGCTTTCTTCTGGAGCTCACCACCTACGGGGCACCGTGGGTTCTCCGCTGGGCAGGTTTGGCTCTGTTTGTTTTCGGATCTCTCATGCGTCTGGCAGCATACAGGAAGAGATCCGTGAAACACCTCAGGCTGGGAAGGTATCTTCAACTTGCAGGTCTACCTGTTGCCCTTGGCAGTATTGCCGGAACGGTGGTTGCTGCAGCGGCTGGGATTCCGGGTTCTATCAAGGAGGAACTTAATCAGCCGGGTGAAGAAAGTGCCACATGAAAGCTCTATTGCAGCGGGTTTCCAGAGCATCCGTGTCAACGCAAGGTAATTTAGCAGGTGAAATAGGACCTGGATTGCTTGCCTTCGTAAGCTTCGGCAGATCGGATACTGAAGACGATCTTGAATGGATGTCGCGGAAGATAACCGGTCTGAGGATATTTCCCGATTCGAACAACAGTATGAATCTGTCGGTGAGTGATATCGCAGGAGATATATTGATTGTAAGCCAGTTCACACTGCATGCTGATTCGCGAAAGGGAAGGCGACCCAGCTTCATGAATGCCGCTTTACCTGAAAGGGCTGAGCTGCTCTACAACATTTTTTTCGAGATCATATCCCATTCGGGGCTGAAGGTTAGATCGGGCGTATTCGGGGCAATGATGAAAAT
>JAIOSX010000233.1 GCA_021107345.1 Candidatus Aegiribacteria sp. | reverse complement strand
CGATTTTGTCCGCAGATTGGACAAAACGAATATATGCTTTGATGGTCCGGATGCGTATGATATTGAATCCACACACTATGATGATACCGACCCATTAATTCAGGACAGAATTCTAGGTGGTCCTCACGCAAACGGTCAATCATTCACCAGGCTCGATTTCACTGAGGGCACCGAAACGCTCTCCGGGGGAAACGGATTGTACGGTCACGATGAAACCAGTGAAAACATGTCCCAGACCTGGGCATTCGTTATTACTACTCCGGGATTTATTCAGCCCACAGCAATTTCAAGAGGCACATGGGGCGAGATCAAGGCAGGTTTCAGCAGTTCCCTTTGATGAAAGCGGATTTCCTTTTATGAAGGGTATACACTGAGTTAAGGTTCTGCAATGTGAATAGGGGAGTTTCGGCTCCCCTTTATTTAAATCAGTGCCAGATATCTTTTTCAGTGTATTCAAAATATTGAAAGACTTTTACGGAGTTCTAGAATCCCCTGGAAATGGAAAGAGACGATTATGGGAATATCCGGGTTCGGATACATTGTGATATCAGTTGTTTTACTATCTGCCGGCTGTGTTACAGACAGCGGTCCTGAAGAATCGACTCCTGAAAACTACAGGAACGAGATGCGGGATCTTGTGGAGAACATCAGCTCCTGGTCGAGGAGCATTTCATCATCCTTTATAATCGTTCCCCAGAACGGCCATGAACTGATAACCGAAAATGGAGAACCCGAGGGTTCCGTGGATGTTTCTTACATCGGCGCTGTT
This sequence comes from Candidatus Aegiribacteria sp., assembly GCA_021107345.1. The sequence continues at coordinate 7,671 of JAIOSX010000233.1, read as the reverse complement.
GACGGCTTCGGCAGGGAGGATCTCTTCTTCGGCTATGATAGCGATGATACAGCTACTCCACCGGATGATACTTCCTGGATGATCTCCTTCCTTGATCTTGGACTAAGTTACGAAAAAGCGATTCTGGTCACCGATTACTGTCAGACTCACTGGAAGATGGACAGTTCATACGCGTGGTGCCAGGATGCCGGTTACACCTCTTTCGCTGCCGATCAAAGGGCACTGGATAATATCCCTGACTATCCTGTGGAGCCCTGGAACATTAATCAGAATGATGTAACAGAATTGATGGATGCGCAGAATTTTCTCTATCTGATCAACCCGGATCAGTACAGCAGTATTGAGGACCTCATCAATTCACTTGAGGAGACAGACTACGACCTGCTAATAGTAGACTTATTCTGGGACGACCAGCAGCTCACACCTTCCGATATAAGCCGGCTCCAGAGCAAACAGGGTGGCGGTTCACGAATTGTACTAGCCTACATGAGTATCGGTGAAGCGGAGGATTACAGGTATTACTGGCAGTCTGACTGGAACAGCAATACTCCCGGTTGGCTCAAAGGTGAGAATCCTGAGTGGGAAGGCAACTACCTTGTTGAATACTGGGACATTCAGTGGCAGGAAATTATTTTCGGATCTGCTGATTCGTACCTTGGCAGAATACTTAACTGCGGCTTTGACGGAGTGTATCTTGATAAGATCGATTCATTCGAAACGTGGGAGGAAATGTAGAATACTACTCCCTTTTACGTATTCCCTGCAGGAGATATGAAATATCTAGGTTCCGCCTTAATGCCAGGTAGAAAGTAAAGCCTGAACATCTTATGGATACTACATACGCGGTGGCGGTAGGCAGTGAAATATCTCACGTCTCTCGATTTAATATCTACAGGTAACGGGCATCTACTTGATTGTGGTTGATGAAGATGTTAGTTTTAAAGTGTAACATTGAGCAGGAGGCCGAATTGGCAGTTGAAGTAAATGATCAGATCACGACATTGAAAGATGCTCTGAAGGAGAAGTTCGGAGCTAAGCGGATCTTCATTTTCGGATCTAACGCCTATGGCGAACCTGATGAGGATAGCGATATCGATATATGCGTCATTCTTGACCTTGGGAACAGACGCAAGATTGACATCATGCGGGAGATCGGGAAAGTCCTCCGTACTCTGGTCTCCGTTTCGCTGGATATCCTGGTTTACAGCGAAGAGGAATTCGATGAAAGAGCCATGCTCAAGTGTACCCTTGAATACAAAATACTGAATGAAGGAATTCGTGTATATGGTTAACAAAGATATAGCCGTAGAATGGTTTAAGATAGCTGAAGCTGATTTGGCATCTGCTAACTATCTTCAGAATATGAAGCCGGTTCCAGTAGAAATTATCTGCTACCATTGTCAGCAATCAGCTGAGAAATTTCTTAAAGGATATCTCGCTTTTCTGGGAGAGGAAATTTTAAAGACACATGATCTTGTTCATCTGAACAAATACTGTCTCAAACATGATGAAGAATTCAGTATTCTTGTAAATGACTGCGAAATGATAAATGATTATGCCGTGACTGCGCGATACCCATTCCCTGTTGACATTGACAAATCTGATATGAGTTTGGCACTGCAGGGATCCTCAAGAATTAAGCAGTTTGTACTCTCAAAAGTTGAATAAAAATAGTATCCAGGCTCAGACATTACTTCTTTTGCCCATCCCCTGCAGAGCAATGCCGCTTATTACCAGAAGAAGCCCGGCAATCGTCCACAGTCCGATCTTTTCACCAACTACGGAACCGATGAAAACAAGAGCCATAAACGGTGTCAGGTAAATAAGATTCCCTACTTCGGATGTAGTTTCTGAGAGTTCAAGCGCCTTGTACCAGATGACGAAGGTTATCCCCATTTCAAACAGCCCGATGTAAATGGAACCGATAATTCCGTGGATATCCAGACCCCGGATGCTGGGGATCTTTCCACTGATCACTCCGTAGATGACAAGGTACAGTAAGCCAAAAATGAACGATTCAGCAAGGTTCCGTACTGCATCTCCCGATGCACGGATATTCAGGATCCAGAACAGTGCCCAGATCACAGTGCTTAAAAGCGCCAGTCCTATCGCTAATAACGGCAGCTGCCCGCCAACCGGATTACCACCCAGTGCGAGAACTCCGATACCGCAGAAGCTGATCCCGGATGCTGCGGCCATTTTCAGAGTTATGCGCTGCTTCAGAAGCGGCGCGGAAAGAATTATGAGAACCACGGGCCATAGATAGTTGATCACCATTGCTATCTGAGCGGGAAGCTCATTGTATGCCTCAAGGAGAACCAGGTAATAGAGAAAAGGGTTGAGCAATCCCCTGACGGCGGATTTAGCAATTGCGTTCCTCCAGGAACCCGCTTCAATAAAGCGTTTCCTTCGGAATAGTATCATCGTCCAGAGGGCCACCGTGGAAACAGCCGTAGCCAGAAGTACAAGCTGATAAGGGGTCATCCAGCTCAGAGTAAGCTTGAACGCTGAAGCTGCAGTTGACCAGAAAACTACAGCGATCAGAGCCAGTACTCGCGGTTTCATTTGGGAACCTTTCCACTGATGGCAGCATTTTCTCATTTCACAGCAATATGTTATGAAATAGCCGGTGGCAGCCAGGCTGTTTTTTACCTTTGCTGACAATTTGTGCACATCTTTCGCAGATTACTTACTGTCTTGCATATAGCTCAATATATAGATATCGCGCAATCATCTCAACACCAGATATTGTGCTTTTTCACTTGACACTGGAAAGTCACAAAATATACTCGACAGGTGGGATTTCAGGAAAAAGGACGATCACATTGGATACGATTTGATGTACTTGATAATGTATGATTGCAGATTCTATTCGGAAAACTGATTCTGCTGTTTCGGGGTAAATAATGGACTGGCTGATTCGCAAACGTGATGGCAAAATTGTAAACTTCACCAAGTTGAAAATAGAAAAGGCTGTCGAACGAACACTTAACGCTTCATCGACCGAGGCTGATGCCCATGAGATTGCGGATCAGGTCGAAGCCAGCCTTTACATGAACTACTTTAGAAACGGCTCAATTCCAACCGTTGAGCATATTCAGGATTTCATTGAAGAAACACTTGTTCTGCGGAAACTGACTTCTGCCGCGAGGGCGTTTATTCTATACAGAGAAAAGAAGAACGAAGCCAGGGATGTAGATCATCTTCTCAGCGGAATGGAGGAAACGGTTTCGGATTACCTTGGCAAAGTCGACTGGAGAGTAAAAGAAAATTCCAATATGAATTATTCCCTTCAGGGGCTGAATTTCTACCTGTCATCTTCGATAACAAGAAAGTACTGGCTCAGCAAAATTTACACTCCCAGTATAAGGAAGTTACAGGAGAATGGTGATTTCCATATTCATGATCTTGGAATACTCGGGCCATACTGCGTCGGTTGGGATCTCATGACCCTTCTGAAGGAGGGGTTCAGGGGGGCAAGGGGAAAAACCGAATCATCTCCTCCTGTACATCTCAGAACAGCCCTTGGCCAGATTGTTAATTTTTTCTATACCCTGCAGGGAGAGGCGGCGGGAGCTCAGGCGTTCTCCAGTTTCGACACCCTCCTGTCACCCTTCATCAGGTATGACGAGCTCGATTATCCACAGGTCAAACAGGCCTTCCAGGAATTCCTCTTCAATATTAACATTCCTACACGTGTTGGATTCCAGGCTCCATTCACCAACATAACGATGGATCTTAAACCTTCAGCAACCTTCCGTGATCAGAAAGTGATTATCGGCGGTAAGCCTAAAAACGCAATCTACGCCGATTTCCAGCAGGAAATGGATATGATTAACCGGGCTTTCGCAGAGCTGATGATGGAAGGCGACTCCAAAGGAAGAATTTTCACTTTCCCGATTCCCACGTATAATCTCACAAAGGATTTTGAATGGGATAACGATGAGCTGAAACCATTGTGGGAAATGACCGGTAAGTACGGTGTTCCCTATTTCAGCAATTTTGTTAATTCCGATATGAGCCCAGACGATGCAAGAAGCATGTGCTGCAGGCTCAGGCTTGATAACAGAGAGCTTCGCAGCAGAGGCGGCGGTCTTTTCGGCTCAAACCCGCTTACAGGATCCATCGGAGTAGTTACGATCAATCTTCCGAAGATCGGATACACATCAGCTAATGAGGATGAGTTCTTCAGTCGTCTTGCTGCTGTAATGGAAGCCGCAAGGGAATCCCTTGAATTGAAACGTGACCTGATCGAGAAACTTACGGAGAAGGGTCTATATCCATACACAAGCCACTATCTCAGAACAATCAAGGCTGATCTTGGGCATTACTGGAGCAATCACTTTTCAACCATTGGACTTCTGGGAATGAATGAATGCTGCATGAACTTTCTCGGCGAGGACATTGTAACAGAAGAAAGTCGTAGAGGGTCTATCAGCATATTGGATTTTATGAGGAAAAAGCTCACAGAATTTCAGGAAGAGACCGGGAATCTCTACAATCTTGAGGCTTCCCCGGCTGAGGGTGCTTCTTACAGTCTTGCCAGAAAGGACAGAAGTGAATTCCCCGACATTTTCTGCATGGGCAGCTCAGATCCGTACTACACCAATTCAGTCCACCTACCGGTAACGGAACAGAAAGATATTTTCGGGCTTCTCGAGCACCAGGATGATCTTCAAACCATGTTCACCGGAGGTACGGTCGTTCACGTTTTTATAGGTGAAGCGATTACAGACTGGAGGATGGTAAGAAAACTGGCAAAATCCATTGTTTCACGGTTCCATCTACCGTACTTCAGTTTCACACCCACTTTCTCAATCTGTCCTGTTCACGGGTATATAGCCGGAGAGCAATTCCTCTGCCCTTACCCTCATACCGATGAAGAGCTCGCGGAATTTGGTGAGATTGTCAATGCTGACGAATATGACCGGCTGCCCGAAGGCAGTTATGTAAGAATAGATAACAATGATTCAGAGGCTCCGGGAAGCCTCTTTCTCAATATAGGAAAGGTTTCAACCAATGTCTGAGATCAAAGTAGAGAATCGCATAAAAGCTATCAGAACCGAAGTCTATTCAAGGATCGTAGGATACTACAGACCCGTTCAGAGCTGGAACAAAGGCAAAAGAGAGGAATTCTCTCAGCGGGAGTACATTTCACTGAATAAAGCTGAAGAAAAGACTGATAGTTGATCCGATCCCTCACTGGCACCAGCCTGATCGAATATCCAGGTAAGATATCATCCATAATATTCATATCCGGTTGCAATCTTCAATGTCCTTTCTGCCATAATCCTGAACTTGTAAGACCCGATATGCTTGATGAAGAATTCAGACTTACCCAGGAAGAAATCATCTCAGAACTTCTGAAAAGGAAAGGCTTCATAGAGGCAGTAACCATAACGGGCGGAGAACCCCTTCTCTACAGTGGTATCGTTGATCTTATCCAGAACATTAAATCCGAAACGTGCCTCTCCGTCAAGGTGGATACCAACGGGACTCAACCCCGCATGCTGAAGGAAGTGCTTCATGATACAGACTACATCGCAATGGATCTTAAAAGCTCTCCCTCAAAGTACCTGAAGGCTACCGGGGAAAAAGCAGTTTTCTCGGATATCCGGGAATCTATAGGTATTGTCATGTCCCTGCCGGCATACGAATTCAGGACTACAATGGTTCCCGGTATTGTTGACCGTGATGATATCATCGAACTCCTGCGGGTACGTACTTCAGAGTTTTCATTCGCATAAAACCCTCTCAGCTGAATTCAGGGATATACCCACCTATCCCAAAGGTTATCTTGAGGATACAGTAAGTTCTATAAAAGATATGAACCTGGCTGAAGAAGTTAATATCAGGTTCTAATCCAATTTGACTTTCCTGAAATTGTCCTTTACATTTGAAATTCATATTAGTATATACTTATATACTGAAATGGAGACCCATGGATACTAAGAATCATACTCTCAAGGAACTGGCTGAGCTTATGAACGTACTGAGTGTTGAAAGCAGGCTCAGGATAATCGACCTTCTCCGGGAATACGAATCCCTTTGCGTGAACGCGATTGCCTGTCACCTCGAGATTTCCCAGAGTGCAGTCTCTCAGCACCTTAAGATTCTTCATTTCAGCGGTTTCGTTTCTTCCCGCAGGGATGGGTACTACACCCATTACAGGCTTAACAGAGAAAAACTTGACAATTCAATAGAGCTTCTCACTCACCTGACTACCAGACCTAAGACAATAAAACTGAACAAATGCACCCCGAAAGGAGATAAACCATGTGCGGATGTGAAAAAGAATGCCAGAAACCGGAAAATCTGAAGGGTAAACCGGAGGATTGTTCCCCGGAACAGATACATGAATGTCATGGTCCGGAAGGCCATCATCCATGCAACTCAAATAAAAAGGAAGAGTAATGAAGCGAACGATACTTATCGTATTATGTCTTGCGGCAATCGGCACCTTTGCCATAGCACAGGCTCATGAGGATACCGTTACCCCTGACTGCGGCAACTGTGAAACCGTAAACGGTGATTGCTGCTGTGGCGGTACTGTAGACGGTTGCGAAGAAGACTGTGACAACTGCGACGAATGCGACTGCAGTTCCGAAAGTGAAGATTGTACAGGCTGCGATGAAACCGATTCTGGTTGCACAGACTGCACCGGATGCGATTGCGGATGTGATGACTCCACTTCAGAAGAAGAAGAGATTCATCATTGCGGCGAGTGTCATTAGTTTTCAGTGATCTTCAGGAAGAGCAGTCACTATTGTCTGCTCTTCCTGTTACATCAGCTCCTGTGTTTTACCTTTATGAAATATCATCCTTTTCATTGTACCCTGATATATTAAATCTGCATCATCATTGTTAGCTGTATTGAGGATTAGGAGGTGTTTAATGTGTGCAGATTTTTCAAATGTTTACGGCGATAAAGCACGCGCGAACGCTTACGCCAATCTCGAATTCCCCGGGACTTACTACTTGGCCTACAGAGATTTGCCGCAAATCATTGGTGAGCATGTCATCGGCTCAGCTGCATTGGACTTCGGGTGCGGCACCGGTCGTTCGACCCGGTTCCTGGCTAAGTTGGGTTTTGAATCTGTAGTTGGGATTGATATATCGGAGCAGATGCTTATTCAGGCTCGGATACGTGACCCGCAGGGCGAATATCGCCTCGTGCCCGATGGTAACTTTAATGAACTCGTGACAGATTCCTACGATCTTGTGTTGTCAGTATTTACTTTTGACAATATTCCCACAATGGATAAAAAGGTCTCACTATTTCGGTCTTTAAAGTGCTTGCTGAAGGACAGGGGGCGTATCGTGAGCCTTGTTTCATCCCCGCAAAACAGATAAAATTCTTGTATTACTTTGAGCAATTTTACAGCGTTCACTGCGGCTGCGTTTTCAGCGAGCGGGACAGATATCTCAAATTGAAATTACCCGGGCAGGTTTCAGTATTGATGGAAGCTCGACTTCCTACAATCTTTCGATATACCGAAAGGATGTAGCATGAAACATGAAAGCATCTTGTATGATTGAAGAATTTGCATGAGCAGAATTGAGCCTTTTTTGCAAAAACTGCTTGTAGAGAATTTCATTCACTTGAAGTGATAAAGGACAACTATCCCAAAACTGTAATAAGTATGGATGAGATGTATCAGGGTCGAAATG
>JAIOSX010000196.1 GCA_021107345.1 Candidatus Aegiribacteria sp. | reverse complement strand
TCGTTACACTTGCCGTTACGTTCCTCCCTCCGATAAGGTGACCAACAGTTCCCATAATACCGCTCTGCATACCGTGTTTTTCAAATATCCGGTGAAGCATTCTTGCTGTGGATGTTTTTCCGTTTGTACCTGTTATGCCAACTGTGACAAGCTCATCCCATGGATGATCGTAAAACCTGGCGGCGATAAGTGACAAAATTCCCCTGTTCTCATGATCGGGGTTCACGAATATCCTTTCATCGTCCAGGCATTGTCGTTCCGACAGAACAGCCGCAGCTCCTTTATCCAGAGCCTGTTTAATGTAAATATGCCCGTCCGTCTCAAAACCCTTTATCGCCACAAAGAGGGATCCTGGTACAACCTGTCTTGAGTCTTCCTCAATGGAAGTTATCTCAACCATGGCAATCTTCCCTGATATACGGATTCGAGTATTCTTCAGAAGATCTGACAGGATCATTCGAACGCTCCTGCCATAAGGTCCTCTTCCCCTCTCCTTGTACGAAGGACAAGTTCAGGCTCAACAGCAAGAATTCTCGAGGTCATCTCTGAGAACACCGGCGCTGCTGATGCGCTTCCCCATCGGTACTCGTAATCCGGGCCGTCTATTATCACGACAAGAACAAAACTGGGATTATCGGCGGGAACCATTCCAACAAATGCACTTAGATAATCGCTGCTGCCGCTCAGTCGCTCAGCAGTACCGGTCTTACCTCCTACAGCAACTCCCTCAACAGCGGCGTTCGCACCGGTTCCTTCCTCAACGGCAGCTCTCAGTGTGCGCCGTACTGTCTCCGCTGTCCCGGGAGAAAGCGGATGGGATCGTACGATAGATTCCTCCCTCACCCATCGATCTCCTTCCCGGCATGCTTCCAGAAATCTCGGATAATAGAGAGTTCCACCATTCGCTATAACACTGTACGCCAGCGCAAGCTGAATGGGTGTAACCGTTATCTCCTGGCCAATTGCGATCTGGGCCGATGAAACTCCAGACCATCCGGCAGTTCCGGGAGTCGGCAGTATTCCTCTTGATTCGTCTGGATACTCTATCATTGTTTTCAGGCCGAATCCGAAACGACTGCAGTACTGGCAAAGGGTAGTGTCCGATAAAAGTCGGGAAAGCATTACGGTACCAACATTGCTGGAATTGATAATGATCTCATCGCGGCTGAGGATACCCATTTCATGGGCATCGGATATACTGTCTCCTGCAACGTCGATATACCCGTCGCTGCAGTTGAACAATTCTCCTTCGCCTATCAGACCCTCCTCAATGCAGGCGGCGTAAGTAACTATCTTGAACGTTGAGCCCGGCTCGTGATAGCCCTGAAAAACGTGATTCATGGTCAGGGCCCCGTTCTCAGCTCTTACCGGTACGCTGCCGGCGGCCAGCACTTCCCCGTTGACCGGATCTATCATCACAGCAGCAGCCCAATCGCTGTTGAAACGCTCCATGGCTCCTTCAAGCTCCTCCATTATGATGCACTGGAACCGAGCATCTATGGTAAGCATAATGTCATTACCATCAACAGCCTGAATATTATCTGCTTCGGGATCGGTAAGGTTGTATCTGCCTGTGGCACTTCTCTCTATAAATAGCATACCGTCAATTCCCTGCAGATCGGAGTTGAACCATTGCTCTAATCCTTCTGCATTCTCGGCTGTGAATCTTCCCAGAATCCCTGCCGTCATATCACCCATGGGATAAGTCCGCTCCTGTCCCACATCGACACTTACACCGGTGGGCAAACCCGAATTCGTAAGAAGCATTGCCTCCTGATATGGAACGTCTATTGCAAGTATCTGATTTCCCGAACGCCTTTCAGCGGGGAGTTTCGCCAGTGAATGTTCACCCAGACGCATTATAAGAGAGTCTATCAGAACAGTTTCTTCCGGAGGAACCTCGGGCCAGTAGACCTGGAAAGTGACAACGGTTCTATTCCCGGCCAGAAGGTAACCGTTTCTGTCCAGTATCCTTCCCCGCCGGGCTTCCACATCGATCTGGGTCGTATGCTGAATACATGCCGCGTCTACATAGTGCTGATGATGTACTATCTGGATATTGATCAGCCGACCGACGATAATAAGAAAACCTATTAAGGCTGAAATCATAACCATCTTCAGCCTGGCGGAACGCCGCTCCGGGGATATCTCACTGTTCCATACAGACAAACTGATCACCTCCAGAGGCATCAGGACGCAGCTGAAGAACTGAAAAACACCGAAGGGGGACAGGTGCCAGCCCCAGTTCCGTACCGACCCATTGAAGTCGCTCAGGGTTCAGAAGAGTTGCCCTCTCCACCAGGAGCTCATCCCGTCTCCAGCTGAGTTGACGACTGAGTTCTGCCAGATTTCTGTATCTCATCGAAAGCAGCAGCCTCCAGTTGTAAACTCCTGCTTCAAGTACCAGCAAAAGAAGAACACTCCCAACGATCATCAGAAAAATCCTGCGTGCTCTGATTTTCATACTCTTATCCCCATACGAAGCCTTGATGATCTTGCCCTGCTGTTCCTCCGCAGTTCATCCTCACCGGGAACAATCCATCGGGGAGAATGCTGCCGATACATAGGAGTATCTCTGAACAGCAGCTTAATTCTCCTGTCCTCGATGGAGTGAAATGTGATGAATGCAATTCGAGCACCGACCTCAGTCCAGCTGTCCAGGTCATCAATCAGTCTGTCCAGCTGGTCGAGCTCCGTGTTTACAGCTATCCTGAGAGCTTGAAAGACCCTGGAGAGTATTTTGAAGGAACTTCTTCTAACAGAGGCGTTGACTATCTCAGCAAGTTCAAGGGTTGTAATAACAGGCCTGTTTCTTACTATCGCCTTTGCTATCCTCCTGCTTCTACCCTCTTCACCGTAGTTGTAGATGATATCGGCTATCTCTTTTTCGGACATTCTGTTCAACAGTTCTGCTGCTGTGGTGCCTGTAGAATCATCAAATCTCATATCCAGAGGGCCTTCGTACCTGTAGGAGAATCCCCTCAACGGATCATCAAGCTGAATTGATGAAAGACCCAGGTCAAAAAGAGCAGCGGATGCCTTGCTTAAGCCCAGTTCATCCAGGATTTCCGGTATTTCAGTATAACTCCCCTGCCGCACAGTGACATCAGAATTATCACTGAATCTTCTTTTGAGGTTCAGTACGGCAGCAGGGTCACGATCAACGGCCAGAAAGCTCACCCCGGGCATTGCTCTGGAAAGCATTTCCAGATGCCCCCCTGCTCCGGCTGTTCCATCCACAAGAAGCCCTTCATTCAGACCACCTGCAAAAAAATCAACTACCTCATCGCCCATCACCGGCACATGAAACAGTGTATTCAATTCAGTACAGGGGCTTTTAAAACCTTCTTCTACAGATCTTTCTGCACACATTGAAACCAGGCCTCCTGAAATTGGAGAGATTTCAACTCAGTAAATATCTATGTCGATTTCCTCAATGGCTTCTTCCAGAGAGGATACCTGTTCCTTTTCCCGTTCAGCGTAACGCCGGGCAGCCCAGAGTTCGATTGAATCAAGCAGGCCTATGAAAACGATCTCGTGGGTCATTCCGGAAACTTCGATCTCTGCCCTGACCATCTATATTCACGGGTCGAATGTACTGGGAGAACTCACGAATAATGTCTCTGTTTTTTCTGATGTTACGGGAGAGTGATGCAAGTCCGTCCCTGACATTCTGCCACTTCTCCGGCGGGTAGAGAATAAGACTTCCCTCCATACCCTTCCCGATGAAGAGACCTTCCCTGGGCAGCTGTCTCCGAAACTGGGCGGGTACGCTTACCCTGCCCTTATCGTCCAGCGTATGTATGTGCTTCCCTGTGTATTCATTCATGGGTTGCCCTCCAGATCAATTCTATCCCACAATTTCCCACTGTCAACCCATTTTGTGGGAATATATCCCACACAGATCCATTGCTGAAATACAGCGATGCTCTATGATGTTGTTGTGTAATTATTTATACGATACATTAAGTCGCTCTGAATAGAGCCAAAGGATTCTTACTATAATAAGGATACATTGTATGATGCTTTCGGCGGACTGAAAAACTAATTCTGAATGCTACGATAGACCGGTGACAACCGGTTATGTTGTGCTTTTATCTCTTTTTATCATTGTAGTAATGGTGATACTTGTAAGTGTAGTAATTGTATGAGGTGTAGGTGTTCATGGGATCAAATCCATTGAGAACAGCACCTGCACTGTGGCCGATTCCCCTCTGAAGTTTCTCCCACGCTGACTTGAGTACCTTTCTATCGATCTTCTTAACACCCACAACCATAAGTGTTGCATCTACTTCTGGACTCATTACAATTGGATCGGTAACAACTGCAACCGGCGGACTGTCGAAAATGATCATGTCGTAGGTTTCTTTCATTACTGCATGGAGATTCCTGAATCTTCTGCTGCCAAGTAGTTCCGAGGGATTATGCGGTATACGCCCGGATGTAAGAACTGACAGATTCTCTATGACCGTGCTGCTAACAGCTTCTTCCAGAGGTGTAATACCGGCTAACACTTCGGAAAAACCGGGCTTCTGCTTAAGGTCGAAGATCTTATGCATCACTGGACGTCTCAGGTCAGTATCCACAATAAGAACTCTTGATCCGGCCTGAGCAACGGCTATAGCAAGGTTTCCGACTGTAGTGGATTTGCCTTCTCTGGGACCTGAACTGGTAACCAGAATCGAGTGTATTCCATCCTCAGTGGTGCTGAATCGGAGACTCGTTCTGAGATCTCTGTACGCCTCACTGGCAGCCTGCCTCGGGGCGGTCATCATTATCAACCCCTGTTTGCCTCCCGGAATAGTGACATCGGACCTGGGTACCTTTGGTATTACACCGATAACAGGAATGCCCAGATTCTCGATGTCCTCGGGATTCCTGATGGAAGAATCAAGTTGCTCCTTCAGGAATATGAATCCGATTCCCGCGGCCAGTCCCGCAAATATTCCCAGGATCAGATTGCGTTTTCTGTTGGGTTTGATCATGCCACCGGGAAGGGCCGTGTCGACTATTGTTACATTACCTATCTGACCTGCCTCTGCAATTCTGACTTCTTCGTACTTGGTTCTGAGCATTAGGTAAATATTCTCGCTCACCATCCAGTCTCTCTCAAGCCTTGTCAGTCTCAGTTCCAGTTCAGGAAGAACCGAGATACTGTCTTCAAGATCACGGATAATACTGCTCAGAACAAACTCTCTGATTCTTTCAGCTCTGAGCTGAGATTCAATCGTTACAAGTTGAGATGCTATTCCCTGAAGAGACTGAGCGGGGTCATTGGGATACTGACTATAAGCGGCTTCCCCAAGTGCCCGGTTAAGGGCTTCCCTTCTGACGGATATCTGACTGTCCAGATCCCTGATAACATCGTCATCCTCGGTACC
>JAIOSX010000176.1 GCA_021107345.1 Candidatus Aegiribacteria sp. | reverse complement strand
TCAGATACGATGTTCCCGGGGAATACCCAGATGGCTATCCTATTCTTTGGGTGGCTGAAGATAAACTGTTATTCGATTCAGGAGGCACCCGTGGTATACTTTGCACAGATGGCACATTCTCTTCCCTGCCGGACTCAGTAAGAGACTGGTCATTCTTCGATATAAAGAATGATAGCACTTGCAATTTTAGAAGAGATAATGGTGAGCCGATTGAACATGGCCTTATTCGATGGGACGATTTCAAGGTTCTCTGGAGTAGAACTGTTGATCTAATCTGAATTGCCCGATAGTGCCCCTGTTAATGGTGTAGAACCCAACCGAATCCTATTTTGGTGCCCCCGACACGACTCGAACGTGTGGCCTACGGTTTAGGAAACCGCCGCTCTATCCTGCTGAGCTACGGGGGCACCGGAGAAAGCAATTATGCTATTCCATCCGAAATTAGTCAAACTCGTTATGAATGCTCAGATGAGATTGACCGAATCCACATCAGGATTATCCTGAGAATCCCCGCAGGAGAGTAGTATAAAAGTTATCTACTTCCACTGCTCGCAGAAGATATTGAATACACCGTATGACCGGAATATGATCAGGTGTTCGGATGTGAGAGGAGAATGTTTCCTTTGTCTTTGCTGTCCACTCTCACCTCGATCTCAACCCCCGGGAGGAACTTAGACAGAGCAATGAGATTCACATGTTCTCTGTGTACCACACGATAGGCGGGATGCATGTCAGTAACGACTTCCAGCACCATCTCCACCTCCGGTACGTTGTTCGTGTAAAGACCAGTTTCCATTATGGACACGATGATCGCTCGACCGGGGATGCTCCTTTCCAGCAACTCTCGCTCAATGTGCCGGCCTCTTCTCGTCCAGCCCAGTATCCACAATATCGCTACCAACGGTGAGATGATGAAAAATATCCCAAGGAAGAGCATGCTGTCGTACCAAGGGCGACTCCACCCGGGTGAGGGGTCGGCCACTGTGTCCAGTATCACAAGTGCGGTACCTATTATCAGGAAGGATACCGTAGGGATGGCGAATATCCACCACCTGCCCTTAATGTAATGCCATGCGGCCATGTATCCTCTCTTATCCTGAGGTGCTTTGCGCCAGGAAGATAATTTACGGTGTTACGGTAATGATAAGGGTATAATCCCCGGTGCCATCCTCCATGGCATAGACTCGGGCCTCATAGTTTCCCGGCCCTGCGATCGTGTAATTCAGAGCATCACCTGTCCCGTACTCCGGATCCCTCTCCGCTATCACTGCTCCGGTGGAAACCTCCATAAGTTTCAGAAGAGGTATGAATCCTTCAGCAGTTACTTCAACACGCACCAGATCGAGCGTTTCTGCTTCAAACTCGTATGCGTCGTAGGCAAGATCGCTATGATTCGGATCGCGAGTATCGCTGGACTCTATAGCTCCGGTCTTCTCTAGCACCATGACGATTCTTTCTCCGTCACTCTCTCCGCCTCCACAGCCTGACATCATAACAGTTATCAAAATCGATACGGGCAGGAATTTGCGTCGAGTAAGCTCTGTCAATCTCACTGTTCCCTCCTAATGTCTCAGATAAGCTAGCTATCATTCAACAGCATCTTAAGCTTCTTATCAATTCTTTTTAGTAGATCATCCTGGTCAGGCTGGTCGGCGCTGAGATCTACCGGTGGAATATCCTTCTCACCCATGAGTTTCAACAATGCACAGGCACAATGGTACCGAAGAAGGTAGCGGATGTTCTGATGGAGTACATCCAGAAGGGTTTTACCGGCCTGCTCAAGGGTGGCCTTTTCCGCGATGGAGTACCAGAGGGTGTAGTAGGCCCCGTAATTGCCGTTTTTAACCCTGTTCAACAGTTCAACCACTGGCATTGCGTTGAATGTTTTACGTTCCATTTCGGCATATTCATCCCAGAGGGTTTTCCAGTGGGTTCCCTCGATTTTCATTTAGTTTTCATTCATGGCTGCCGGACCAGGAACAGGAATCACTGGTTGTATAATGAGTACCGAGGCTGTCGTAAGATCCCGTTGTTCCGAACATGCCGGAAACGCTGGAAGGAGAACTAAATGTACCATTAATACTCATCGAATAACTGTAGTACCCGATACTCAGTGTATCAACCATTTGAAACTCGTTACTAATAGCTTCCTCATCAGCGGGAGTCCAGATCACGGTATCCGGCGGCAGACCAGAACCCCAGTAAACGAATGTAACATGGAGATCGGTGACCTCACACTCTTCCATTGTAAAGGTAACTGGTTCACCTGAAAGTGAAAGTGATCCACTCCATGGTCCATCTTGAATAGCTGGAGTACTAGGAGATACTGAATTACCACATGAAAGGCTCAATGTAAGCATAATTGAAATCAAACCGGAAAGGATTTGCTTTTTCATGAATTTCCT
Organism: Candidatus Aegiribacteria sp.; assembly: GCA_021107345.1. The sequence goes on along the minus strand of JAIOSX010000176.1, from coordinate 12,041 downwards.
TCTTTCAAACTATTCGTTCTATAGTCAGTTTCGAGTGTGTCCCAATGCCGGGGCCAGGTTACTTCAACTTCTGAAAAGCCGCAGGAAAGTAAGCTGCTGCGAAGCTCTGCGAAATAGTCAAATTCTCTGTTGGTCATCTCCAGATCTTCTATGATCAAAAGGGCATCCTGGTAATACTTCAGTGCTTCCGTATGATTACTCTGCTTCACTCGGAGCCTCACAAGAAAAGCAAGAGTAATGGCTTCAAGCCTGCGATTACCAACTTCAACGTGTATCTCAAGGGCTTTCTCGTGACACTTCAGGGATTCCTCATATCGATCATGCCCAAAATACAGTACCCCAAGGTTTCCGAGTGTTACTCCTTCACTTTTCCGGTTACCTACCTCCCTGTGAAGTTCAAGCGCCTGCTGGTAATAATTAAGAGCCTGTCCGATTTCATCTTTAGATAAATAGGGATTTCCGAGGTTTCCCAGAGCGATTCCTTCACTCCTCCTGTCTCCCGTTTCCCTGTTTATTTCCAGAGCTTTTTCGTAATACACAATGGCTTCATCCATCTGCCCCTGATCGAAATAAAAATTCCCGAGATTGCCAAGCAGTATGCCATCCATTTGTCGGTCACCTTCTTCGCGATTCATCTCAAGGGCTGTTTCAAAGAACTTAAGAGCTTCCTCTGAACTGCCCTGAATTCTGCTGAGCATACCCAGATTGCAGAGGACCATGCTCTCCTGCTTACGATTCTCGCATCTTCGATGTATTTCAAGGGCATTGCTATAGCATTCTCCAGCTCTGTCCATTCGACCGGTGATCCTGAATACGTTTCCGAGAGAGGACAGTACTTTGCCCTGCCAGGCAGGGATTTCATGAAAATCAGATATTTCTTTCATTCTGAGAAGCAGCTGCTCCTGCTCCCTCCTCCTGCCAAGAAGATCAAAAGTTTTGTTTCTGCGCGACAAGACCTGAAGTAGATTTTCAATGCTTTCCCTGTCAGGCGGCTGCTCCGATATCCAGGATTCAAGCTTTTCCGATAACTCCAGAGCCTTCTCATGCTGGTAAGTTTCCACGGTGTATTTCAGATTGATAATACCCCAGTGAATTGCCTTATCCCTTTTATCGGCTCTTTCCCAGTGGTGTGCAAGAATGTCAGCGACTTCCTGCTCATCATCAGGATACATCTCTTCGATCAGGCCGGCTGTAATACCGTGAAGAATCTTCTTGTTTCTCTCCAGTATACTGTTGTAGGCGGTATCACATATAAGTATGTGTCTGAACATATACTTCTGCTCGAAGGCTGTTCCCGTACCAATAAGGAATTGCCTGCGCTCAAGGTTGCTGAATATGAATCTGCTGTTTTCATCTATCGAAAGTTCTGCAGCAAGTCTGTTGTACAGCTTGAGCTTGAACTCAACTCCCAGTACAGAGGATCTCTGGAGAATGCCTTTCAATTCATCCGACAGGCGGTCAATCCTCGACTGAAGCAGACCTGTCAGCGAGGAGGGTATGTATATCTCGCTGATCTGACTGGTGAACACCCACTGTTCATCGTTTTCATTCAGTGAATCTGATTCAACAAGATCAAGGATGAGTTCCTCAAGGAAGAACGGATTACCCCGGGAATGCTTCATGAGGAATTCTTCTACCTTCGGGGAGACCTTTTCTGTTTCCTCAAGACTGAGGTTCGACAGCATCCTGGTAATTATGTCATGGCATGCCTGTTCATCGATACTGGAGAGGAATACTTCTTCCAGTTCAGCGTAGCTGCACATAATATCGAACTCCACTACCTTGCCGTCATCCTTTTCAGGTCTGTAAATCAGAAGAAAAACAATCGGCCTTTCTGTAATGCAGTTGCCGATAATGAATTCCAGCACGTTACGGCACGTGGCATTAATCCAATGCAGGTCATCCAGGACCACTATCAGATGCTTTTTGCCGGCTATGGCCTTGAGAAGATTCCTGAAGGCTATCCTGATCTCAAGAGCTAAAGCCTTACTGTCCAGTTCAGCCAGCCTTCTATCACCGGATTTGATCGAAAGAAGTTCAGCCAGGAAGGGCACTGAATCCATCAATTCGGTATCATCACTGAGAATATGGATTCTCTCACTGAATTCTTTGTAATCCAGTCTGCAATCCTGTTCAATATCAAGGATATTACGTAGAAGACCGGTCCAGAGGCAGTAAGCAGGCTGAGCAAACGAAAGAGACTGACCTTTCAAAACCGCAATATTCTCATTATCGCCACAATGCTGCTGAATGAATTCATGAACAAGGCGGGATTTCCCAATACCCGCTTCACCCTTAATACCCAGAACTATGTGTTTTACTCCGCCAAGCCGATTTTTCCCTGTGCTGCCGGATTTCTGGTCAAGGAGCTTCTTCCTCAGCCTGGCCAGTTCATCTGACCTTCCAACGAAACCCGAACGACAGACCGTGGATACACGCTCCCAGCGCGGTCTGCTTGAGGATATGGAACCCGTAGGACGCCAGGCATGGACAGGTATACTGATACCCTTCAGTTTCATCGTTCCCATATCTTCCCATGTGAACTGATCCCTGCATTTTTCATGAAATGTATCAGGAACCAGAATAGTATTGGCTTCCGCGGCTTCCTCCATACGCGAAGCAAGGTTCACCGTTCTTCCCATGGCGGTCAGGTGACCTATTGCATCGGGAGCTACAGTTACCGGGCCGCTGTTTATCCCTATCCTGGCAGTAATGGAAACATCTGTATCGGATAGAATATCGCTTGCCTCATTTATTGCTTCGAGCATCATAAATCCGCAAGAAACCGCCCTTGTACTATCGTTCTCCCCTGCCTGCCTGGCGCCGAAGAGAACCATTATTCTGTCACCCTCGATCTTGTCAACGTATCCATCAAACCGTTGAGTAATATCAACCAGAGCATCCATGATTCCGCCGGTGATATCATGAATAGCTTCATGATCCAGTTTCTCCGAAAGGGAAGTGAAACCCTCAAGATCCAGAAAAAGAACTGCTATATCCCGCCGTTCACCCGGCTTTAGTTCTCCCCTTTCATTAGCAGCAACATCCGATGCCCCTCTGTACCGGATAAGTCTGTCTCTCAGGCTTGATCCAAAATCATGCGACATTCAGTTCTCCCTGTATACAAAAATCCTGATTGAACACCGAAACAGTAAATTCACACTGGTCAATATACAGAAATCAGATTTTGAATCAACCAAACCGGTCAGGATTGCTTAGTAGGTATCAGCACACATTAATTCAATAGCAGTTCAATTGTCTCAGTTACTGTGATAGCAATAAGGATTATTCGTACTATTAATTCTGGTATATACCTATAATACTACCATAATCTTGACACAGCGTGTACGAATTACTCATATTCCCGCAGTTCAGCAACCTAAATGGAAAAGGAAAGGTTAATATGAAAAATGGATTACTTCTTTTTGCTGCTCTTCTTATGATCTCAGGCAGCGTCGCTGCCCTGCCATCCTATTCGGGTCTGCGGGGACTCAACCGTACAGTTGATGCTAAACCCATAGGAGCTGGTGAATTCTCACTTGCTCTCTTCTCCTTTCTTGGATTGAGCGACGATACAAGAACCGCTCAGCTTACCGGAGGAGCAGAGGATGTCACAGATACCGAGTACAACGGTACATGGTACATTACAGCCGGAGTCGGACTAAGCGAAAAGCTCGAGATCGCCGGAAGGCTTACCTACGTCTGGAACTGTCTCTCCCGTGATAATATCGAAGGCCGGGAGGATCTCTCCGGAGGCGAGAACGATAACGACGACGGTTTCAGCGAAGCTCACTTATTCCTGAAGTATGCTACTAATCCGGGAGGTGGAGATAACTTCTGGGTTGGAATAATGCCATGGGTCGGTTTCAGTATCTACGACGGAGGGGATAGTCCCTACGTTACCAACTACAACGAATACGATGGCATATGGCAGCCCGGTCAGCCTATGTTCGAAATGCGCCGCCCCATGATAGCTTCAAATTTCTCAGCTGGAGCCGATCTGCTCGCATCCTTGAATCTGCAGCCCATTGTAATACACGCTAACATTGGATACCATTACTTCAAGCAGAATTTCCAGTTCACCGACTGCAGGTATGGAACAAGCGATACCGTAGAGGTAGACATGGACGTTGAGGATCCCGTACTCCATGTTGCCATGGGTATCGAATACCCCATGAAGGGGCTGACACTCTTTGCAGAAGCGGAATGGCGTCACTTCCTGGAGCGTGACTACGAAGCCGGTAACAGCGAAAGATATGACGACATAATCATAATTCAGCCCGGACTGAGATTTCCTGTTGGCTCAGGATTCGCCTGCGATATAGTAGGAGCATTCTCAATCGATAATTTCGATCCTGAATATAGCGATCTGGGACATCACGCATACCAGACAGGCGAAGATCCTACTAATGAAACCAGGGCAGACTTCGCACCCTTCCCCGAGGGGTATTACCCCAACTGGGGAGTGGGAATCAACCTCATGTATTCCAGTGACCTTCTTGAAGATGCTGGTACTGCCATGATGTCCGGTACCGTGACCGATGCTGTAACAGGCGAGTTCATCGAGGCTGCCATAGCATTCCCCGGAACAGCCGTGAATCCAGCTGTTACAAATGCTCAAACGGGACATTATGCCGTTGAAATACCCGAGGGAAGTATCACCGTAGCTGTGAATGCAACAGGATACGTTGAAAAAACCGAAACAGTTCATGTTATAGACGACCTTAATTTCACTTGTGATTACGCTCTTCAGCCGACTATAATAGGTAGCATTACCGACATGGAAACCGGTTTACCGCTTCGTGGAACTGTCTCTGTTGGTGACTTCGCAGCCATCAGTGCCACAGCCGACGGTGATGGCCTCTACAGCCTGAATGCACCTGAAGGTGACTGGACTGTAACAGCCAGCGCGAACGGATATCTGCCGTCACCGGTGGATATCTCACTGGCTGGCAGAGAACAGATGGTTATCGACTTCCAGCTCGAATCTGCAGTAATCGAAGTGGGTCAGGTTCTCTCATTCGACAACATCTATTTCGATTTTGCAAGTTCTAACATCAAGCCTGAATCCTATGCTATTCTGGATGAAATAGTTACGCTTCTCAACGCTAACCAGAATGCCATGGTCCAGATAGCTGGACATACAGATTCCGATGGAAGTGAAATCTACAACCAGACCCTCAGTGAACAGAGGTCAGCTTCTGTCAGAAACTACCTTGTAAACCACGGTATTGCAGCCAGCAGGCTGACAACTGTAGGATACGGCGAAACTCAGCCCGTAGTCACGAACAACTCCGCAGCCAACAAGGCAATGAACAGAAGAATAGAATTCACAGTTCTATCTAACAGGTAGCGTTTCTTCAGGGGGCGGTTCTCCGCCCCCTTTTCCCTCATAAAGCTGAATTATCGGTGCCGGAGTACGACTGTCCAGATCGCAACCCATGCAGTCGCTATCAACAAAGCTTTTACAGCACCAAGCAGAGGAAACAGAACAAGGGGCATAAGCAGGGATGCTGCCGCACTGCCTCCATGCTCTGCAAGGTCCAGAAGACCGATTTTTCCAGTGCTACCATGCCCGAGAACTATTACGGCGGATGGAAATATCCCACCGCTTGATACTCCGCACATGAACGTTCCAAGAAGAAGACAAAGGGTCAGAAAGAACCCACCACAAAAACCTATACTGTAAAGGTGAAGAGTGACGGCACAGAAGAGTGCTGCTATTCCTGACAGGGCAATGATCCTGGCTGGACTCTTAAATATTCCCTTATCTGTCCAAAAGGCACCCAGAGCTCCACCTGTCATAAATATTCCCGTAACTGCCCCTACAAGCACCCACGAGTAACCTGTCGCTGCCTGAATCGATACCAGTGATATCACCTCGACGGAGAGTCCTGTAAATCCCGCCGCCGCAACCCCCAGTGAAGTTAACGGCTTGCCGGAAAGTACGGCAGCAGCTACCATTATCAGGACGAACAGACCGACAGCGGGTATGGTCAGATCAGTTTTCCCTCCTTCGTCCATCCTGAAATCCCACAGTTCATGCGCTATTCTGAAGCCTTCAGGGTGTAGATCCCTGTTAGTTTCTGCATCTGCTGAGGCGATCTGGTCATCAAAAACAGCTGTTCTGAATTCTGAAAGATCGTACGGAAGTGTACCTGAATTAACGTATACTCCTGCAACACCCAGGGAATCCATTCTTTCTGCAAGTACTCCTCCTTCAAAGGATGGTTCCGGGCCGTTCCCGGCCATCAGCATAAGACCTGATATGGGAATTATCCTGTTCCATTGGAAACAGCCTTCTGAAGCCAGCATAACAGAATGGGCCAGTTTCGCCTCCAGTGGATGCAGTCTGTTGATCCCACCCGGCAGGTGGACGGCGGCAATACCTTCCGGTGTTAATCTTCCGGCAAGGAGTTTCATGAACTCAGCGGTGTAGAAACGGTTTGAGAGAAGTGTCAGGGGCTGGCCTGCGGAAACGATAATAAGATCGTACAAAAACACGTCGTCTGCCAGGTAATGCCGCCCGTCACCTACCCTTATCTCACCTGGATATTCTATTACTTCAGCCAGCGTCCTTTCAGGAACAACTGTAACACAGCGGTCAACTGTGGGCCAGCTGTTTATTATTCCCGCCTCCTCAGGGGATGAACCGATGTACAACACCGTTGAGGGAAGAGAAGCGACAAGAGGAACGGTAACGGTTTCCTCCGCTGATTCAAGAGAAGGCCATGTTGCGGAAAGCAGTCCGCTCCTCCATACCACATGCTGGCCTGTTCTTGAAGCTGTGACTACTTCGCCGTATGGAGAGGGGTAAACCTGTGCATTTTCGTAATTGCTGAAAGCCACTACTCCGATCCGTCTACTTAAACCCTCTGGAATGGAAAAAAGCTGTAATGCAAGCAGAATAACCGCAAGCATCAGACCTGTAACGATACTCCTGCATGACAGAAGACCGATAATGGAGAAAAGAATCGATACCGCCAGCATCTCACATGCAAGAAGATAGGGAGAAAGAAGGACGAAAATCCCTCCACCCACAGCAGCACCCATCGCTTCAAAAGCATAGATCCTGCCCGGCCTGTCGAAGGCGTAAGGCTGTATGAATACAATTCCGGCAACGAATCCGGCAGGAAGCACGGTTATTGCCAGTGGCAGAATACCTGTTCTCGATGCGATAACCTGAAGCAGCCCCAGAAACGGCAGAATGACTATTCCGGTCATCCAGTACAGTCTGTGCCTGGATGCCCTGCCGCCGACTGCAGCTCCGAGACCGGATCCGACGATCCATGCAGCAAGAACGATTCCCGAAGCAAGTTCCGCCTGGTGGCAACCGAAAAGTGATTCTCTTAGAACAACCGCCTGAACCAGGATTGAAAGGAGTCCTCCGATGAAAAAGGAAAATCCGGACAGCGACTGTTTCTTATTCGCGGATAGTATTTCCATCTTCTCCGAAAACCTGAGCCTGGAAACGGTAAAGGGTTACATCTCCCAGGTATGCATTCCGGTTCAGTCCTGCCTTCTGACAGATACCTTCAAGATACTCCTCCCTGTTCCAACCCTGCTCGAGGGGCACCTGGGGCAGAAGCACACCGGATCTACCTCCGGGATCCGAAATTATAAGACCGTCGGTACCCACGACAACATCACGCCAATCATCAAGGATCTGCAGCGGAGTAAGCACCGATATTTCATACTCAAGCTCCTGCAGCTCCGCCTCAGTCACGGGTACAAAGCGAGGATCCTCAAGCGCTGCGGAACGGGCCATATACATTACTGTTTCCGCGAGGGGGCTGATCGGACGAATTGATCCTATACATCCCCTCAACCGGCTGTTCAGCTTCAGTGTGACAAATGCCCCCCTTGAAACCTCAAGCTCATCGGGCAGTCTATCCGGCAGGCTGTAATCCTCTCCTTCTACGGCACAGCGGACTGAGGCGGCAGCTATCTCCAGAAGAATATCCCTGCCTTCGGGGGATATGCTCCATTCAGAAGGTTTGAACGCCGGCGTTGCAAATGAGATTGAAGCGTATCCCACCACCTGCGAATCATCACCGGAAAACTCTGCGCTGGTAGTCATGGAAAGCAGCTCCGCGGTTACATCGGGATAGAGTGCTGAATAAGACATGACAAGTGCAATTGGAAGCCTTCCGCATGCAAAGGTTCCGAGCCCCGAAGGCAGCTTCTCTTCCGAAGTAACATTCAGGAAAGTATCCATGTCAGTGTTCAATACGGCGTTCACTGTAATTGAATCCACCTCTTCCGCCATTTCCCTCGAAGGGTAATGTGAGAGGTCGCTGCTGGCAATTACAAGAATCCGCTGATCGTAAGCCTCCGCAAGTATCAGTTCAGCCATATATTTCAGATCATCGGGTCCGGCAATACCCACAACGATCGGCACAATTCTGAACCCGGGCTGAAGTGCCCTCTGCAGGAAAGGAAGCTGTACTTCCAGGCAATGTTCGGATTCATGAGCCTGTGGAACGAATCTGGCTGATGGATGCGATTCCCTCAGTCGCTCAGCAATATCTGTCGCAACTGCAACCTCACCCAGTGGAGTAAGGTATCCGTTCCCTTCAAAAACAGAAAATCCTTGAAACGAAACCTGATGAGAAGGCCCAATAATTACAACGATGTCGTAATCAACGCCTTCAATGGATCTGTAGAAATCGGCGGCGGTAGCACCACTGAACACATATCCTGCATGGGGAACCACTCCAGCAATTATGTTCTCAGAGGGGTTCTGGATACTTGATATCCCAAGCAGGCTGTCCACCATCGTACTGAGTGTTGTTGAATCACCCGGATAGAATCTTCCAGAAACTACGGGGGGTCTCAACATGCCTCCGCCATGAGTGATTCCTTCCTGTGCAGGGGAATTGCCTCCACATGCAATCAGAAAGACGGATGTAAGGGTAAGTATTCTCATCCTGCCAGCTCCCTGTAGTGATCCGCCTTTTTCCTGGAGGTTCTTCTAACCACGAGCTTATCAGCACTCTCCTTGCCGCTTAACTTAGTGCCACTGGCGGCAGCAATCGCTGAAAAAAACAGCATAAAAACACTTGACAGAAATTTGCGCCTGGTAATTCTCTTCTTCACTGCTCCTCCATTCCATCCCAGACCCCGGCAATCGGGGTCGAGCAGTTCCCGCAGTTTCCATTCAGAATGTTATTCTCAGTTATCATGTAACCATGTCTCGCAATGAGTGTTTCACCGCATCCGGGACACTTCGTTATTATGCCTTCGGGGGTAACTGCATTCCCCACGTACACATAATTAAGGCCAGTATCCTTTGCTCTTTCCCGCGCTCCCTGGAGCGTATCGACGGATGTCGGGGGCAGGTCAGTGAGTCTGTACATGGGAAAGAACCTTGAAAAATGAAGCGGTGTATCGCTGCCGGTGTGTTCAAGCACCCATCTGGCAAGAATGTCGATCTCATCAGGATCATCGTTCAATGTTGGTACGATAAGGTTCGTAATCTCAACCCAGATGCCCGATTCCTTCAGGTGAATAATCGTATCAAGCACCGGCTGAAGAGTTCCTCCGCAGATATTCCTGTAGTAAGTATCTGACATTGATTTGAGGTCTACGTTTGCGGCATCAATGTATTCAGCCAGCTCGGACAGGGGCCCTCGGTTGATGTAACCTGCGGTAACGAGGATATTCTTTATTCCAGCATCACGGGCCAGCCTGGCGCAGTCCTTTGTGTATTCGAAATAAACCACAGGTTCGGTATATGTATATGCTATGGCGGCACAACCATAGGCCAGAGCATTTTCTACAACCGCTTCAGGCGGCATGTCATAGGGGGTTACATCCTCCGGTGCAGCCTGGGATATCTCCCAGTTCTGGCAGAATTCGCATTTTAGATTGCAGCCGGCTGTGGCAATGGAAAACACGTCTATTCCAGGCATAAAATGAAACAGTGGTTTCTTTTCCACAGGATCGATATGAACGGCAACAGGGCGGCCGTACACAAGGCTTATAAGTTCACCGTCAATGTTGAGCCTGACACTGCACCTTCCACGCTCACCGGGAGCAAGAATGCACAGATGCGGGCACAGCACACACTGAACCGAATTACTCATCATCCACTACCGCATACCAGCCGGCTTTATGGAAGGAAAGCAGGCCACTCTCAATCAGTTCCATCATTTTGTCCACATCCACATATTCTATCGGTTTTGCCCACGAACGCTCCGTACTGCCGGTTAATTCCATAATCAGCTCGAACAGACCGGTATCCGTACTGTTCCCCCCTGAGAGTGAATCCTCTCCTTCCGGGAAAGCTGGGAAGGCCAGAAACAAAGCTATTAACAAAGCAGTTTTCATTATCCTCCTTCAAACTGTCAGTACAGGTCCGGGAAGCCTGCGGGTGACAGCCCTATCCTCCACCGGAATTCCCAGTTGCCCTCTCCATTAACGGGATCCGATACCCCAGCATGGCAAACCTGACCGCGAATCCGCCGTTCGCTAGGAAAGTGTCTTCGGAAAAATCTCTGAAACCGTCAGCCAGCCAGCCGACTCCTCCGAATATTTCAATGGGAAGAAATGGAAAAGGAACCGGTATCCTCTGCTCAATAGAAACGGCCGCTCTTCCGCGGGCAGGACTGTTCCAGTAACCGGGCAGGGCAGGACCGGATCGGACGTAGAAGTGCTCCTGAGGCGAAAGAGAACCATCCGGTGGCAAGAACGTTCCGATTATACCGCCTGCAAAAAGTCCCCCTCCTGGCCTGAGGAAAACGTGAGCGGGTGCATCTCCTGCAATTCTGCCTGCGTAAATTCTGGTTCTTGCAAGGTAACTGCCTGTAATCCTTTGCGTGATATTGAATTCACCGTCTACTCGTGCATACGGATCGTCATTCCATCCGGGAGATGCCAGAGCGTTCAGACCGCCTTTCCATGAAATACCGTAGTTCCGGTCAATCGCTGATAACCCACACGTGATTTCAAATCCGTTACCCTCATCAACATTGCGGTTACCGTATACCGTGGTGTCCTCCACGCTGAAAAGATCAATTCCAAGGGATAACCGAGAATGAATATCTGCAGCGACCCGTCCATTCAGCAGATAGTCGGCTCCCAGCGAGGCTCTTCCGGTTCCGTATCCTCTGTCCACACCAAGTGACAGGTAGAGACTCCTGCGATTCCTCTTGAACAGGGGCGCATTGTAGAAAGCGCCCCAGGCGGAAAAACTCCCGCTTTCGAAGGGGATGGATGCGTAGGCCGACCATGTATAAGGGCCGCCCATGTAGGAGGGAATGGCAGCGGACATGCACAGAATCTCCCCCCTCCATGAACCTGCGGCATACGACGGGAACGGAAGCACCCAAAGCGTATTATGGGTGGGCCTGGGAAATGGCAGGAACATAGGCTTGATCTGACTCAACGGTGGCAGAGCATTATTCCATGGAGCCCTGTCGGGCATGCACAGGAAGGGATCAACAATCGCTGATCTCCACTGTCCCGCCACGGTAACCGTGTCCTCCATTCCAGGAGAAAGCAAAGTTTCGGTTAAAAGAGAATCTCCTCCGGAAATAAAAAGGAGGTCAAGTTCCACGTCGTGGGGAACATCACCTTCAACTATGACGGTGGTCGAATCACCTGATTCTTCAATACTCCTTATCCTTACGTCAGCATTCCCTGTTCCCCTGAGCCAGTAATCGAATTCCCTCTCCCACGATCTTCCGGTTACTTCCTCCATAATGGCCTGAAAATCGTCCGTATGTGGGTGATGGTACATGAAGCGGTCGAAGTAAATGGACATTATCCTGTCAAAATCCTCTTCTCCAACCTGACGCTGAAGCATCCTCAGGAATAACGCCGGTTTGGAATAGTAGGTGAATCCATATGGATGGCTACCGTCACCAGCTGAGGTAGCGTCACTGAGGACAGGGACTTCCTCCCCATCAGCGGTAAATGTTGCGTATGTAAAGAGACTCATGTCCTGGTCGCTTATCTCCATGATCCAGTCGGGAGTTGTGGACATGTTCCCGGCAAAGCCGTGTCTTCTCTGCATATAACGGAGTTCACTGAAGGTA
>JAIOSX010000317.1 GCA_021107345.1 Candidatus Aegiribacteria sp. | reverse complement strand
GCTTCAGCTGTACTGATACGAGTATTCGTTAAAGGCAGCGATAACCTGCTGGAGATGAAAAACAGAACTCCTGTGCTTGGCACCTTCGCCACGTATATAGTGATAGCGGAAAGCGAAAATGCCGGCTTGATTCTCTCTTCTATGGATTCCCTTGCAAGGTATCTTGATAACGAGCTAGGTGTTTTCGGCAACGGGGAGTTATCTGATCTTAACATGCGGGGATATGCCCTGATACCAGAATTATCTCCGGATCTCTTGAACCTGCTGGAAAAGTCACTTTTCATATCTTCTATTACAGATTCTCTCTTTGACCCGGCGATGGGTGTGCTGGTGAATACATGGGGATTTCCCCATGCCCCTCACCTTCCCGACAGCGCGGATATTGACAGTGCGCTGGCCCTTTCTGGCCTTTCGAATCTCCGGATATCCGGTGACACTCTATTACTGTGCAACGGTACTCTTCTTGATTTCGGAGCTATTGCGAAGGGTTACACCGCTGATCGGATATACACTCTCGCGCGGGAAATGGGAGCCGGGGCTGCTCTGGTCGAGATAGGAGGTGAGATACGCTGCGGAGGCGATCCTGAAACCGGCAGACTCTGGAAGCTTGCAGTCAGGAACCCCAGGGGTGAGAATATCATGGAGATGATAGAAATCGAAAACGGGGCGGTTGCCACTTCGGGTGATTACGAGAGTTACTTCTATGAAAACGGGATTCGTTTTTGCCACATTCTGGACCCCCGGACGGGATATCCGGAATCGGGAGTAGCTTCAGTGACAGTGGTATGCGAGAACGCAGCTTTCAGTGATGCACTTGCAACGGCTGTTTCAGTGGGCGGCACAGAGACCGCTGAAAATATACCTGATTCTCTTTTCAGCCTTATCATTGTAGTAATGGAAGATGAGAACGGGGAGGTAACCGAATGGAGAAGGGGCAGCATATGAGGGATCCTGAATGGTTCAGGAAAGATGAAAATAGATGGAAATGCCTTCTGTGTCCCAGAGGCTGTTCTTTCGAAACCGATTCATCAGCACTCGGACATTGCAGGGTCAGAGGTCTTGAAGACGGAAAACCGTATCTTCCCGGATACGGAGAATGCGTCTCCCTGGTAGTTGATCCCATAGAGAAGAAACCCCTTTACCACTTCCTTCCGGGTTCCAGCATTCTTTCCACAGGTCCCGCAGGATGTAATCTCACGTGTGATTTCTGTCAGAACTGGTCGATTTCCCAGAACAGCAGCGTTCTAACAAGGTATGTCTCACCTGAAGATCTGGCTGAAATGTCTATGGAAGGAGACAGCAGAGGTATTGCTTTTACGTATACAGAACCAGTTATCTGGTTCGAATATATAGCAGATACAGCGCCCCTGGTACATCAAAAAGGGGGGGCGGTCGTAATGGTTTCAAACGGTGAAATAAACCTTGATCCTCTAATGCAGCTCACCGAGATCACAGACGCCTGGAATGTAGATCTCAAATCATGGTCCGATGACTTCTACAAAAAGCACTGCGGCGGAAACAGGGGCACTGTTCTTCAGACCATCAGGACACTTGCAGGGTCATCGTGTCACCTCGAGATCACATTCCTGATTATTCCGGAGGAGAACGATGATCCGGTGGAATGGAAAGAGATGGCGAAATGGATTTCAGGAGAATGCGGGGTTGATACAGTTCTGCACATATCCAGGTATTTCCCGAGGTACAAACTCAGGCAGCAGCCTACACGCATCGAAACATTACAGAATGCAAGAGAGACATTTTCCGAAAAACTCAATCACGTATACATCGGAAATGTATCCCTGGATGAAAACGATACACTCTGTCCCTCCTGCGGCGCGCTCTGCGTAAATAGATCGGGACGTTTCGTCAGTACGGAGGGTATGGTAGACGGGAAATGCGCTTCCTGCGGTCATGTACTGAATATTATCCATGAGATCGGATAAGAAATATCCCTTCTTCCGTATGAATGATCTTGCCATCCCGGTGGTTCTTTTTCTTCTTCTGCAGAGTTTCCTGGGAGGAGGGGAAGAAACACCCGAATGCAGACTGGAGGTACATACGGGAGAAAGTATCCTGCGGTACGACCTGGGAGTGGATTCAATATTCACTGTCATGGGAAACCTGGGTGAAATGGAAATAAACATCGAGAACGAAAGGGCCAGGATATCACGTTCCCCGTGTCCGGGTCAGGATTGCGTAAGGCAGAGCTGGCTGAGCAGAGCGGGCGATCTGGCTGTATGCGTTCCATCCGGTGTTTTCATTGTCATATCCGGCTGCGATGACACTCTCGCGCCCGACGCTGTATCCTACTAGGGACCGGACGCCACTTACGACACTTACAACCTGGAAGATCATCTATTCGAATGAATAACCCATGATTATGTTCATCTCATGACTAGATCAACCCTTGTTTCTAATCATATGATGGCTATAATACCATCATGAAATAGCCAATGGGGGTAGATGGTGTATAGAAGAGCTTTGGATTACCTGGTTGAATGGAAAGACAGAAAATCACGAAAACCATTAGTTATACGTGGTGCAAGGCAGGTTGGTAAGACGTGGCTCGCCAGAGAACTAGCTACTACTTGCTTTGACGATTTGGTTGAAATAAACTTTGAATATGAAATAGAAGCAGCTTCTCTCTTTGAGTCTCGTAATCCGAAAGAGATTCTACAGCTTCTGGAAATTCAATACGGCAGAAAGATAGTTCCCGGAAAGACGCTTCTTTTTCTGGACGAGATTCAGTCAGCAATAGATGTATTTTCAACATTGAGATACTTTTATGAACTTTTACCTGAACTGCACGTAATTGCAACTGGTTCATTACTGGAGTTTCACTTCGGAGAAGATGAAATCAATGTCCCGGTCGGACGAGTGGAATATATGTTTCTGGGTCCAATGGTTTTTGAAGAGTTCCTTCATGCTCTTGGAAAAACTGAATTAATTCAATATCTCGAATCATATACTGTTGACAAGATTATTCCAGAAGCGATTCATTTGCAATTATTAAAGCTATTAGCACAATACATTCTTGTTGGCGGGATGCCTGAATCCATTTTTCTTCTTGTGGAAACTGGATCCTACAGAGAGTGTGATATCCTGAAGCAATCAATACTGTCTTCATATATAGATGATTTTGCCAAATATGGTAGAAGAATGAATGTTGATTTGATAAGAGATATATTTACTAAACTTCCTTATCTTGTTGGATTGAAGTTCAAGTATTCAGCTATAAGCAGAACAAGCAAAGCTCGAGAAATTCGAAAAATGATCATGAACCTCTTTAAAGCCGGAATAGCCACACCGATCTTCAGTTCCTCCTGCAATGGAATCCCAATAAAGGCTGAGAAAAGTGTAAATATATTTAAAATTCTCTTCATTGATGTGGGTTTACTCTGTCGTGCCTGTGGAATGAACAGTATTGATATGCTTAGTGCTGATAAATTAATGATGATTAACTCAGGAGCGGTTGCAGAACAATTTGCTGGTCAGCATCTGCTGAGCGAGCGTGAATTCTATGAAAAGCCGGAATTGTACTACTGGGTTCGTGAGAAGAAGAATTCTTCAGCTGAAGTCGATTATGTTACAACATTAAGGGGAAACATTGTACCTATGGAGATTAAAGCTGGCAAAACCGGTTCTTTGAAATCTTTGCATATGTTTCTCAAGACAAAAGATAGATCATTCGGAGTACGCTTCAATATGGATATCCCATCACTTGCAGAAAATGTAACAGGGCTGAGTGGGGAAAATGTGGAATACAAGCTTTTATCATTGCCTTTATATCTTATTGGACAATACAAACGACTGGTGGATGAGTGTTGGGAATAAAGGCGGGAACTGCACATTCCCGCAGTCTCGGTCAGGATTGCGTAAGGCAGAGTTGACTGAAAGGAGAGTAGTTTAATATGACCAAGTATTTTTGTTTGCAGGTTGGATTCTTCCTGTTGCTGGCTGTCTTTTTCCTGTCTTGCGATGATTCTCCTGATGATCATGTGGCTGAGATTCTTGTACTTGTTCCTTCCGATACCGTTATTTCTATCGGTAGCAACCCCATAGATTCCATATATGCCTTTGCCGATTTTCAACAGCTAGGTGATAACATCCTTATTCTTGATCACATTGCCGGAAGGATCGTGAAGCTAAATCCGGA
>JAIOSX010000337.1 GCA_021107345.1 Candidatus Aegiribacteria sp. | reverse complement strand
CTGTGCTCTGCAGGAAGCATGAACCTGGAAATAACGATTTTGTCTCCTGCCACATGCTCAATCAGTCGATAAAAACCATCATCACCCCTAATGAACAAGCAGGTTGAATCAGCTCCGCTGTTCTTATGTATCATCTGAAGAAGCGGATACGAAGTGCCTGAAGCAATGGGGGGCAAATCCTTACATCCTTTATCGCTTTTATCCTTCTCCATCAAGTTAGGTGAATCCCCTGAATAGAATTCCCTCTCCGTCAGCAAGTCGGATGCCAGACCGAAAAGAAAAGGAACCAGAAGCGCCTTTAAAGCAGGAAGGAGTAATGGAATAAGCCTGGAGATGAGGGATTCTTCCCCTGTCCAGATGGAGGCATTGAGAAGAGAGAAGGCTTCGATAAAGCCGATAACCAGGCCCACCTCAGTTGCTGCTCCTCCATTCGAGGGCAGCGATGCCCACATGAGAAAAAGCAGATAGACGGAATAGAAGATACTGCTGGAACCTCCTGTAAGCTGGACGCTTATAAGACAACCTGCGCAGACCCAGTAGATCATGATCCTGCCGTTTACTCGTACAATCCCTTTCTGAGCCAGCTGCGCGAATGCCGCTGAAAACAGCAGCAGGCCCGTTCCGACCAGAAGGAGAACAGGATCAGAGGAAATAGATGCGCTACTTCGGAATCTGCCTGAAGCCAGCAAAAGGAACAGCACCACAAGAGCAGCATACCCGGCAATTCTCACGATTCTTAAAATGTCTGTCTCTCCAAAAGAGTTATTATTACATTGCATTTCATGACTAATGACTGAATATGAATATGTGAAAATGGATAGTTGCCGTCCCGATGATATTCACTGTGCTGCCCCTCAGGGGGTTGACGATAAGAAAATAATTTCAGATTAATATACTGCTTACATGAGAACTGTCGAAACATCCCTTTGCAACGCTCGGCCCGTAAAACTTAATAGTCTGAGAATGTATAAATATCAATAACATAGTGTGCCGGCTTTCTTTGCTGGTGTTTTCGACGCATGTATTTCAATGGTCAAACCCGAACTGAAGAGGACAAATGAGCAGAAAACCACTGCCAGGATTATCGCAGACAGACCTTGAAAGGAAGACGCTTGTCGAACTTCAGGTAATGGCAAAGGAAAAAGGTATCGAAAGAGTAACCGGAATAAGAAAAAAGGACATCATAGTTAAACTGCTTGAAATAAAAACAGAGAGAAACGGCCTGGAGTTTTCAACTGGTGTTCTGGAGGTCCTTTCGGAGGGCTACGGATTTCTCAGATCAAATGAAGGTAGCTATCTGCCCTCATCTACGGATATTTATGTTTCTCCATCCCAGATCAAGCGTTTTAACCTGAACACGGGAGATAGTATTTCGGGACAGGTGAGAAAGCCAAAGAACGGAGAGAAGTACCTTGCCCTTCTAAGAATAGAGAGTGTTAACGGAAAAAGTCTTGACGAGCTTAAGAACAGGCCGTCGTTTGACAGCCTTACTCCTTACTATCCGGAAGAGCGGTTTCTACTCGAGACAACTCCGGATAGCATGTCCGGCAGGATACTGGATCTTCTTGCCCCCATAGGCAAGGGACAGAGAGCTTTGATAGTTTCTCCTCCCAGAGCCGGTAAGACCATACTGCTTCAGCATCTGGCAAACAGCATATCCGCCAACCATCCTGAAACAAAACTCATGATCCTGCTTATTGATGAACGTCCTGAAGAAGTTACGGACATGAGAAGAAACGTGAAGGGTGAGGTTATCGCATCCACATTCGATGAAAACCCCAAAAGACATATCCAGATAGCCGATATAGTGCTCTCGAAAGCCAAGCGGTTCGTTGAAAGCGGTTACGATGTCGTTATTCTTCTGGATTCCATTACTAGGCTCGCAAGGGCAAACAATCAGGTGATGCCCCATTCAGGCAAGATCCTTTCAGGAGGAGTCGACTCCAATGCTCTTCAGAAGCCGAAGAGATTCTTCGGCGCGGCAAGAAATATTGT
The DNA here is from genome assembly GCA_021107345.1 of Candidatus Aegiribacteria sp. Next base: position 1,951 of record JAIOSX010000337.1, on the reverse strand, counting down.
TGAAGGAGGAAGCCTTACCATAATCGGGACAGCTCTGGTGGATACCGGAAGCAGGATGGATGAGGTTATATTCGAGGAATTCAAAGGAACAGGTAATTCGGAAATAGTTCTTGACAGACGTCTTGCGGACAGAAGAATATTTCCTGCAATCGACATAACGAAATCAGGAACCCGGAAGGAAGAGCTTCTGGTTGATGAGGAAAGCCTGAGCAGAATATGGATCATGAGAAAGATCCTTGTTGACATGAATCCGGTTGAAGCCATGGAAGTTTTGAAGAAACAGCTCTCGAAGCACAAATCGAACAAAAGATTTCTTGACGCAATGGGTACAATGTCAGAATGATACTCAAAAGTCTGCTTGATAACATGGAGGAAGTGAAGTGAAAAAGGATATTCATCCTAAATACAGGGAAGTTACATTCACCTGCACCTGCGGGAACAAGATAAAGACCCGCTCAACAGGTAATGATAAAAAATTTGATGTCTGCTCAAACTGTCATCCCTTTTATACCGGGAAACAGAAGCTGGTTGACTCCGCAGGCAGGGTAGACAAGTACCTGAAGAGATACGGAAAAAAAGAAGACAGCTCAAAGTAGCTATAGAACCTGAGTATGACAGGGGGAGCTTTAATGCTCCCCCTTCCTTATTCTCCGTTTATAGCGGCAGACATCCATTAGGAGAAAAATGAAAGATCACCCGGCAAGTAAAGCTCCAGAGGAATCGAAAACCGGTGGCCAGGCGGTGCTGGAGGGAGTAATGATGCGTTCTCCCATTTCCACTGCAGTTGCGGTTAGAACCCCCGGTGGAACTATAATTGTCAAAAAATTGGATATAAAGGAACTTAAAGACCGCGGCAACATATGGACAAAACCAGTTTTCAGGGGTGCAGCGACATTAATTGATACTCTGAGGCTGGGCATGAAAGCCCTTAACTGGTCAGCAGAGATCGCTGAGGACCACTCATCACCGGACAAAAAGAACAGCGGTAAAGGTAAATCCGCTGTTACTGCTTTTCTTACTACTGCATTTGCCTTTACTCTCGCGATAGTACTTTTCGCATGGCTGCCGTTGCAGAGCAGCAAATGGATACTTGAAAGCAGTTCTTCCTCCATTAACGCCAGCGGGCAGTTCGGAATCCATATGCTTGCCGGTCTGTTCCGGATAATTGCCTTTCTTCTTTATCTGGGCGCAATATCGTTCATGCCTGATGTCAGAAGGCTTTTTATGTATCACGGTGCTGAACATCAGACAATTCACGCCTGGGAAAAGGGACTTTCGCCTCTGGCGGAGAAAGCTGTGGAACAGAGCCCTCTGCATCAGAGGTGCGGAACCAGTTTTCTGCTCCTTGTCATGCTTGGTACCATATTGTTCTACGGAATTTTCGATTCCCTGGTTGTACTGCTGACAAATTCCAGCCCCAGTGCTTTAACCAGAGTTCTATACCATCTGCCTCTCATACCCCTTGTCATGGGGCTGAGCTATGAACTGCTCAAGCTGGCGGACAAGCATCTTGAGACTTCAGCGCTTGCAAAGGCTATTACCGTTCCGGGACTGCTTCTTCAGAAACTAACTACAAGAAAGGCGGGAATAAGAGAAATAGAGGTGGCAGTCGCGTCTCTATACGTTTCTCTTGGCAGAACCCCCGGAGCAGATGTTGAAATCCTTGGCCGGGAAGCAGAAAACCTCCCTGAGGAGGAAAATGAAAAAGTCTGACATAGAATCCCTTGAACAGAGACTGAAGGAAATCGATGAAAGTCTGTGTTCTCCGAAAACCCTGAAGAATTCTTTGCTGATCCGTTCGCTTACCGAAGAGCGCGCCGGCCTGTCAAGGATCCTCAGTGCCATTGAAGAAATCGAAGAAGTCGGTTCGTCCCTTAAAGAAACAAAGGAACTGCTGGAAGATGATGACCGCGAACTGGCGTCCCTCGCCGCCCTGGAGATTCCCGAAATG
>JAIOSX010000076.1 GCA_021107345.1 Candidatus Aegiribacteria sp. | reverse complement strand
TCCAGTATTCTCCTCAAATCTCCGAGCATTCTATCTCAGCTGTGAGAATCTTCTGCTCAATGTACATTGTCGGACACACTCCTAGATCATATACTGCAGTCCAATACAAAAGTGAGCCGAGGAATCATCGACATAATCCGAGTATTCATCGGGAAATGATGTGCTTTTCCGGGATCTTCCACAAGATGCCAGAGCACAATCTACTCTCATCCGGCCTGTACGGTAGTTTCCTCCTATGGAGAAAGCAATACCCACGCGGTTCATATTCTCCCCTTCGTTGAATCCGATACCTGCCATAATGTTCATATCGTTCCCTATGGGGGTTTCAATGGAGAGTTTTCCGTTGAAGAAATTATTGTCGAAAGGATCGATTATTTCACCCTCAAAACCCATAGTAGAATTACCTATATGCTCGGCTCTGGCTCTTCCGGCGATGGAGATTCTGGAATAGTAGTGATCAGAGGATCCTGAAGTGTAGCACATGCCTGCGCTTAATTCATCATCAGCCAGAATGAATCCAGCGTGATAGCATGCCTCCGAAAGATCCCAGCTCCATGAAGATGTTGAATCGGTTTCAGGAGTGTACTTCTTATCAAAAGTGTATTCGTAAGTTACTTCACCGAATCTCAATCCAGCGGATACCCCCGCCGTTAAATTGTCGCTGATACTCCATGAAGCTCCGCCCAGAGCTTCCCATAATCCGCCATTGGCTTTCAGCAATTCAATAGTGTCTATCCCTGGGTGGGCGGGATCATCAGGAAGGAAATGAGTTCCGTCATACTGGTGATCCGATACCTTTGCGATGCCGGCTCCAAGAACAAGATCCGATCCTGTACGGTAAGCTACTGCTCCTGTAAATGAACCGAAGCCAGTGCCTGACCGTTGTGTGATAGATGTGCTGTCAATAACCTCCTCATTCCATGCCATCGATGAAGTAGAAGCTGTAACACTGAAACTGTTCACATTGGAAAGGGAAGCGGGATTGAGAAATACAGCAGAGGCTCCGTCGGCTCCGAATACTCTGATGCCGACCAGGGCTGCTGACCTGATGCTGATAACATTAATACTGTTTCCGTAAGTCAGTGCGTCATGAAACCCGTACCCGAAGCTTACCGCAGGAACGATAAACAGTATCGCAATAAGAGCAATAAGCAACGATACTGCGTTTGTGTTATATCTCAGAAAGAATGTTGCAACTGAGAAATCGGACATGGTTCATTCCTTTCGTGTATAATGGAATTGTCGCTGCAATGATACAATCAGCGAGTGGGAAAATCAATATTGCATTTAAATATGTGATAAACATATTATTGGAACAGATGAAAGGAGTTTGAATGGATCAGACACTTGTTATTCTTAAACCAAATGCGGTACAGAGAGAATTAGTCGGTCAGCTGATATCCAAATTCGAAAGAAGGGGGATGAAGATAACTGCCATGAAGCTGAGCAGAATCTCTCATGAGACAGCAGAACGGCATTACAAAGAACACCGGGGGAAGGAGTTCTATAAGGATCTCATCTCCTTTATTACAAGCGGACCATCAGTTATCATGATTCTTGAATCAATGGATGCTGTTGAAATTGTCAGGTCCATGGTCGGAGCAACCAACCCTGCGGAAGCCCTGCCGGGTTCAATAAGGGGTGACTACGCAACCAGCCCCGGTCATAATATGATTCATGCGTCCGACTCTGATGAATCAGCGAAAAGAGAGATAGAGCTTTTATTCAAACCAGAGGAAATACAGGATTACCGGCTTGCTGTCAGGCCATGGCTCTGATCTATCAATTACTTCTACAAGTTCCAGTCAAGCCCGATGGAAAGAAGTGAATGCGACAGTTTGATATCAACCGGGTCCCAGGTCGAGAAAGCAAACGATTCTCTTGTTATGGAAGACCAGGCAAACGCCCCGTTCAGAGTTATTCTACCAAGGGCAAGTCCCGCTCCTAAAGACAGGCCAATTCCCTGGCTTTCGATTTCCTTATTCCTGTCGATAAAGGATAACGCACCTCTGAAAGTAAGAGAGTTGGAGGTGGAAAACTGTCCTAAAAGTCTTGCTTCCAGATTATTGGCATCACCCGGATCAATGATCTCAGCCTCTATACCCATGGCACCATTCTTTAACTCATCGATATAGAGTAAAGCGCCGGCGGCAATTCGTGCATCGTAGTGATCGGTTGCGGAAGCCCATGAAATGCCAACTCTGCTCAGGCTGAAGGGAATTATGATTCCGGCATGCCAGCAGAATTCACTCTCTTCCCATCCTCTGGAAACAGTTGTGTCGTTGTCATGATTTACATAGTCCTCATATGTAGAATCGTTACTGACCTCACCGAACCGCAGTCCGCCGGATAAACCTATATTAATCCAGCTTTCCGGATGCCAGGAGAAACCTGCGGCGCATTCGTACAGACCCCCACGGGAATCAAGTTCAGCAGCTTCGATAATATCACCTGAAATCCCATCCCGCTCGTAACGCCTGCCTTCAAAGGAAAAGTCCGAAATCCTTGCTATTCCAGCTCCCAGGGCAAGCTTACTGCTCGCCTGAAACTTCATTGCGGCGGAAATGTTAGCAAGGGCAATCCAGTTAAATTCATGATATCCGGTAGTATCTTCGAAGGATTCGAAAAGTACGGCGGGGCCAATCGACATCGTGAAAGTGGTCCCGGGAACCCCGTAAATATCAGCAGGATTGGTCAGAATAGAGATGGCATTGCCGAATCCGATGGCCCTGGCTCCGCCAAGACCCATTGTAACAGCATTGTATCCGGGAATGGAAGTACCATTCCCATAGGCATCAGCATATCCGAAAGCAGAGGCAATACCTGTAATTGCAAGAAGCATTACCAATGTGAAAAACAGCACAATCCTCATAATAATCCCCTGTTCATTGAATGATATCCGTCAGAATACCGTTAGACGCCGGCAGCAGAACTGCCGGCGATAACTAACAGTTTATTCCTCAGGAGAAGTTCTCCTTCACGTACTCGTATCCTTTTCTAACCGCTTTTTTATTCAGCTTGATGACCGACTCTGGTTTTCCTTTGAACAGAGATGACATGAGGTTCTCTATTTCTCCCGGATCAAACATGCCGGTTACAGCCGCAAAGGCACCTACATTGACCATACTCTGAACCCTTGTGTCGCCGAGTTCATCGGCAATACCGGTAATGGGTATTGGATACACTTTAACGTCCCTGCGAACAGGTTCTATGTTGATAAGTGTAGTGTTGTAAATAAGCGCTCCATCGGGAACGATTATCTTCTCGAATTTTTCGAGACTCGGCTGGTTCATGGCGATAAGCATATTGGGTTCGGTACACTCGGATGCGCCTATGGTATCTCCCTGTATCTTGACCGAGCAGTTCGCCGTACCACCCCGCATTTCGGGACCGTAGGAAGGAAGCCAGCTTACGTTGTAACCGTATTCCATTCCAACGTTGGCCAAAGCAATACCCGCAGACATGATGCCCTGTCCGCCAAAACCGGCTACCCTGAGTGCGACCTTATCAAAGGCGGCATCGGGGTTCTTTTCGAGATTTGAATCGCTGAGAGCACTATACTCCAGAATTTTCTTGACTTCATCCGGATCCATGACCGGTACCGGACGTTCTATGGCTGTCGCAT
>JAIOSX010000047.1 GCA_021107345.1 Candidatus Aegiribacteria sp. | reverse complement strand
CGGTCTGGAACAGGTCTGAAGAGTTCCTCTTCAAGGAAGATCGCGAGGTCTAATGACTTCCTCTTCGAACAAGATGGGCAGAACCCCCTGCACTTGCAGGAGAAGGCCCTTAGATACTCATTGGAATGAAAATATCAGTTTTGGAATATTGTATAGTGGTTGAATTCTGTCGGTGCCGTCAAGATAATCGAATATGCAGAATACACAAATAATATTCAAATAATTACCGATTTCTTTACATTCTGGAAACGAGTATTATAGTTGAAAAATATACTCCTGAACGAGTATGTGAGAATCAACAAAGGAGAAAAGATGACTGCAAGCTTAAGTGTTCTGGTTGCGTTTTCATTACTGATCTTAAGCGGATGCGGAAATGAAGAAGGAAATAGTGAACCAGGTAAAATCAGTGACTCAGTGGAGCAGACAGTTGAATTGAGCATTGTTGGTACCATTGGAGTTGAACTGGGCGACAGTAATTATGTACTTGGTTCAGTGCGGCAGATTGATCATGACCTTGATGGGAATATTCTTGTGCTTGATGGTTCCGCCTGCTGCGTTAGGGTATACTCGCATCAGGGAGAATTCATTAGACAGATTTCCAATCAGGGCATCGGTCCGGGAGAGCTTCAAAATCCGGTATCGATGACTGTTACAGGTGATGGAAGAGTGTTTGTCGAAAGCCCTTTCAGTGGTGGTATGCATGCTTTTACAACTGAAGGTGAATGGCTGGGGCTTGTTACACCTTTCGTCCACAATCCTCCAATAAATATTATTGGTGCAGACAGCAATGCCTATGTTGCGTTAAGGTTTGAGGTGCTTCCAGTCGGTGATAATGAAGTTGAAGTCACTACATTTATTGGCAGGTATGAAGAGGGTGAGGAGCCCGTTATAAAGTACTGGGAGTATGCATTCCCATTTGATCCTGATGATTTGACGACTCTGATGAGAAACACGATGATGAGTCATGCTTTAACAGCAGACAGAGCAGGAAATGTCTTTATAGCAGAGCTTACAAGCGAGGAGTATCTAGTGCAGGGATTCCGTGCAAATGGAGAGTTGTTCCTTGAGATAGAGCAGGATGTCGAGAGAGTAGAAAAGACTCCTGAAGAGATACATGAAGAAGAGATTTATGTAGAAGCATATCTTGAGAGCCTTGGTGCGCATGGAGTGGTGCTTGATTACGATGCCAACCCATACAGAAACACTATCAGTGAGATTGAAGTGGATGGTGAGGGCAGAATATGGGTTCGAAGGGGTACTGTTATGGAGCCGGTATTTGATGTTTACAACTTCAGCGGTGAAAAACTCTTTACTGCTTCAGTGCCCGAGGCAGGTGATGATTCTGCTTTCTGGGATTTCAATATTGATGAACAGGGCATCATAGCCTATTCAATCAATCCTGAACTATTCCAGCAGATTTACATACTGGAGCTGTCTGAGTAGGTAGGCTCAACAGTAGGTATTTGTAAGGTTTTTAACCTCTATGCAATTTTGTAACATTTGTGTCCTCCCTGTTGTCCAGATTCTGAAGATAGACGGCACCGACAAAAGTACAAACCATTAGTAGAACCTTGTATAGTTATATTATGATGCAACATAAGTGTTGTTTTGGCTCTTAACAATGATGCGCCTATTAACTATGATAATTACTTATTAAATAAGGAGATAGACTCATCATGCAGCGCATTAAGGACCCAGGTGATCAGCGTCAGATAATATTCCCGTTCCCGTATGAGAGTGTCGCTGGACAAGGTAGACCAAGATACTCATTAATTCTGCTGTTATTGATCTCACCCCACCAACTGTCAATATCTTGAAGCACAGATACTCCGTGTCTTTTGAAGCTATGTATTTTAAATGGCTCAGGATCGCAGAGGAGTAGACAATTACTAATCACGCCATTTCGGGTAAGATCTGAGTACATCTCCCAAGCATCTGGTGATTTTTCGGAGAGCACTCTGTCGATTGCTTCATGCAATACTTTCTTTCCAGGACCCCAATGAAATACAGGTGGAAGTGTTGGTGCTAAACAAATTAGTTGAATACTCTTCGCTTGCCTGACGGAATTTATCAGATCAATTGCTTCTGGTGAGAATCTTCTATCATTCCTTTTTGACTTAACATCATATAGAAACTGAATCGATTCTCGAAACATCTCAGCATAAGCATTTTCCAGATCATTCTTGTTTATATCGATGCTGGTGTCTACAAGTAGTAATCCACCCGTTGGCGGTTTAAGTCTCGCCTGCATGATAACCAAAGATTTATAGAATGATTCAGACTGCTGGATACCTATTACGAGGAGTTCAGGAATGTGTATGAAAAACGCTTTTCCAAGCGGTACGGATACTGGCGCCCCGTCACCGATGAAGTTATAGAGAAGTATCTCAGGTGTGGAGATCCTCACTACGGCTTTGCGAGAATCAGATGCAAAGAATGCGGTGCTGAATATCTCAGAGTATTTTCGTGTAAGTGCAGGGTATTCTGCCCGTCCTGCTCGAAGAGGAAGTCGTTGGACTTTGCAATCTTCCTTGAAAAAATACTCTTCAGGCCGGTTCCTCATACTCCAGACGCATTCGACAACTGTGGGCTGTGCTTCTGATGAAAGTTTGGGATGTTGATGCCCTGAAGTGTCCGAAGTGCGGAGAACAGATGAAGGTCATCTCACCGAAAACTGCTGCGAAGCTCGAGAAGCCGCTTATCAGCGCTGTCATGTAAAGGAGGCGAACAAATACTGGGATAAACAATTGGGGTCAGGCACCAAATCTTAACATTCTCAGTAAAAAGAGTCAGGCTCCGGCTTGATTAAAGCTTTACAAACCTCGCTGAAACAGATCTGTTTTCAACAACACCACGGATCACGTACGTCCCGGACGGGGCTTCATCCCCGGATAAATCACAGCCGTCCCAGATGACCGGCGCATTGCATACCTGCAAAGTTAAAGCTCTGATTAACCTGCCATCCGCACTATAGATCAGAATATCTGATACAGCTTCTTCCGATATCCCGACCAGGGAGATACTGAGACTTCCAGGACAGGGATTTGGAGAAAGCACTATCGAGAGGTCTTCGATGAATGATCCTTCCTGACTTTCAATACCGGTGACCACATCCCGTGACACGAAGGTCAGCTCAGGTTCTGTCGCTCCGCCTGCAAGCCAGGCTACCCAGTATCCGTCTTCAACACTGCAGACATCGATGTTCCCTTCCGAAACTGCACTCACTCCTGTCTGAACGATGTGATCAAATCCATTCCAATCCCCCTCGAAGTGCCTGCACCTGATCTCGCCGGCATGGTACCAGGCCAGAAGAAGCCCCTCATCCCCGGGATTGCCCGACATAGCACAGGGAGAAGATCTCGAAGGCTCACTCCATGGATAGGTCTGAGTTGACAGAGGAACAGGATCCTCACAATCAAAACCGGAATACTGTACATCACCCCATCCGTCCGCCCACACAAGCAGTCCATTCTGCAGGCAGCTCCCGAATGCCATCGTACGGGGATAGTATGGCAGTGTATCGATGGCTGAATGGAAAATATCTGAAAGAAGAGAAAGAGAATCCGACGGCGGATTGTGTGTGAAGGATGTCAGGCGTACATAACCGGGAATGGGTCCGGATC
>JAIOSX010000363.1 GCA_021107345.1 Candidatus Aegiribacteria sp. | reverse complement strand
ACCGAAGGGTCTGTAGTCTCTCTGGATGCTAATACTCTTTCATTGCAGGATTCGGTGAGTATCAATTATGGTGTAAGCTTCCTATGCTATGTTCCGGTGAAGGAAAACCTTTACCTTGGAATAAGTAGTACTGCGAACGGCGATAGGATAATTGTACTTGACCTGCCCGGTTTGAATATAATCAATGAGATCACTGTTCCAGAATGTTTAATGGATATGGTTTCGGATCCATCGGGTGATTACGTTTACTGCAGTATCGACTACTCAGTTGATCTCTAACTGGAATTTAGAATTCCTGTAATAGCGAAGACCTTCAACGTCATAGAAGCATCAAGTGCTTCACCGTCAAAACTGGCTGGCCACCTGTCTGAAAGTTGGAACACTTTTTGCGCTTGGTTGCATGGAATGGCCCGATAAAGGATCTTATAGAGGAGTTCAAAACACTGCACTATTGCTGTGAATGCCACACCCTTTTCCTGGAAGGGTCTTAGCCATTGACAAGAATACTGCGCAACAGCACATTAAGAAAGATTCTGTTCTGGATAGACACTGACTATTCATTCACAGAAACCGTAACCGTTTATCGAAGGAGAGGAAGATGAAGATGAAGAGAGTACAGTCAATTCCTTCTATCGTGATGGCTATTGTTTTAATAACCGTTACAACAGGCTTTATAGCCTGCGGGTCACAGGAAGAAGAGATTACACACCAGGGGTCACAAGAAGAAGAGACTACACACCAACCGATAACTCTACAGCTAATAGAGTTAATCGAGAACAATCCGGAAATAGGGGAGTTATTGGAAGAGTCCATTGCGAAGGCAAAAGAAGCCAATCCCGATCCGCAAACGAACCCTGTTCAGAGCCTGGACGACTACTACGAGTACATTGATCGGGCATCTCTAAGCTTACCCCAGGATATGTTCGACATTTCACCAGAATTATCGATGCGTGACCAGATGCTGCAAGGTATCTGTTACCACTATTTCCTGGTTAGCCAGCCTTTACCTGAACTGGAAGATAAAGGGCTGTTCTCGAATTCGATAGAGTATTACGAGCCCTTAGCTTCATGGCTGCGAGACTTCGCCGTTGTTCAGGGTCAGTACATGGATACCGAAGATTCCTGGAGCGAAGAGATTTACCAGGAGATATACGCCGACGCGGACTTCGGTTTGCAGGAAGACTGGTACGAAGACCCGTCCAATTGGAACACCTTTAACCGATTCTTCTCCAGGTATTTATACTCGCCTGATGTACGGCCCATCGCGTCTCCGGACGACGCAGCACTAGTTGTATCGCCAGCGGACTGCGTTCCCCAGGGTGTTTGGAGTATAAATGCCGATTCCGAAATCGAAGTCGAAACCGGCTTGACGGTTAAACTGCAGACTTTCTACAGCATCCACGACCTGCTGGAGTCCGATAGCGAATACAGGGATGCCTTTGCAAACGGCGTACTTACTCATGTATTCCTGAACGTTTACGACTACCATCGCTACCACTTCGCTGTAGGAGGGGAGATTGTAGAGAAGGCGATTCTTACAAGGAACGTAGCTCTGGAGGTATCATGGGATGAAGAACAGGGTAAATACATCCCCCTTGATTCCACCGGATGGCAGTTCTCTCAAACCTTGGGTTACGTAATCATAGATACCGGGGAATTCGGGCTGGTAGCACTAATTCCTATGGGTATGGCCATGGTATCATCGGTCAATTTCGAAGATAACGTCGCCGTAGGCAATATCTGTGAGAAAGGCGATATGCTTGGTAATTTCCTTTTCGGCGGTTCCGACTACATTATGCTTTTCCAGGATGAAGCCGGCTTTGAGATCACTGCGCCTATGGAAAACGAAACTGAGTATAGGCATATCCTTATGGGCGAGGAATACGGTCGAATGGGAAGTGTAGAATAAACTAAGACTCTTCACGAGAATCTGCACTAGCGGTGCTGGATCTGAGAAATGCGAGTCGTAGTTGACACAAATGTCTTAATCTCTGCCGTGTTCTTCGGAGGTAAACCAGGGCAAATTCATTGCTGCAGCCCTTGAAAGCTCATCAAGGGTAATAATAACAGGAGACACTCATTTGCTGGATGTATCGGGCTATTCCGGGATTGAAATGATACAACCAGCAGTATTTATTAGGAAATATTTGAGTGAATAAACAAAATACAGCAGAACGGCGCCTAAGAGGCGGAAGGATTAACAATGCATAGAACCAGTGATTCTAAGTATCATAGTCAGAGAAGGTTTAAAGAGGTTTCTATTGTATTTACCATTCTTGCTACAATGATAATTAACTCTATTCTGGGTTGCGGGGAAGCAGAAGACAGTATCGAGAATAATGCATTGTCACAAGATACATTAGTTGTCAGTGTTCAGAACACTATCGGAGCCTCGGTAGGTGATTCTAACTACGTATTTGGGGAGATACTGACAGTTAGAGAGAGAAATACAGGAGGAATTCTTATTCTGGACCGAATAAGGATGCAGTTATTTGAGTACGATTCAAATGGAAGTTACATCCGATCAATATCAAGAGAGGGTTCTGGTCCTGGAGAACTCCTGAATCCAACCGATTTTGATATAGACTCCTCAGGTAATCTTCTTGTTCTTGATATGATGCGTGGTATGATGTTAAAGCTGACATCAGACGGTGAATACATCAGCACCATGTCATCTTACAATAGCCTCCCCCCACTGAAATTTGAATTATCCAGTGATACATCATACATTCCTTTGCTGGCTGAAGAAGATATATCAGAAGGTGGAGTGTTAAGTATACGAACAGTTCTCGCAGGAATTCAATTTGGCTCAGAAGAACATATAGAATATTGGGAGAACACATCACAGTTAGATCTCACAGCGATTGAGAATCTATATTACAATACGATCCTTTCAGTAGCATATGATGTTGATTCTCAAGGCAATGTATATTATGCACCAAGCGCCACTGATTACTTTCGATTTGTGTCATGTGACCCATCTGCAGAAACTCGCTTCGAAGTGAGTTATGATGTTAACCCAATATTGAAAACAAATGAAGAGCTATCTGAAGAGCAGGCTTTCATTAAATGCCTGGCAAGCTGGTTTGGAGGCAGAATCGAGCATGATTTTGATCCACCACCATACAGGACAAGCATCGTCGATATTGACATTGACTGCAATGACAGGATCTGGGTTAGAAACGGACTAACCACTGAACCAACATTCGAGGTTTACTCTAATTCCGGAGATTATCTGACAACCGTAAGTATACAGGTACCTGTCGAATGTAGTCATCTCATTTGGGAGTTCGAGATCAACAAGACCATTCTCGGCTTTCCTGTGAACCCAAGTGACTTTCATCGTCTGTACTTATTTGGGGGAGTTGATATTCTTAACCAGACTGCAGGATTGGGACCTTGATATCGACAGATTATTCAGTGCCATCGCATGGGTTCTGAAGAATGCTTCGAACACCCGGGTAACTGCCAATCTGGAGGGCAAACAGAGGCTACATCAGGCACTGTTTCCTGATGGTCTGGAGTACTCTATTGAAGAGGGTTATTCGAACCCCAGAATAGCGAAGGCCTTCAACGTCATAGAGGCGTTAAAGGCTTCACCGTAAAAACTGGCTGGCCACCTGTCTGAGAGTTGTAATACTTTTGCCGCTTGGTTGTGCGGAATTGCTCAGTAGAAGTAAGTATACTATCTCTTGCGGCGGTGTGTAAAATGCGTCTTCTACAATCTAGATTAGATGAAATTATTGGAAAGAAGTATAATAATCGAATATCAAGAATAGTCTTATAGATGGAAGAGACAATTAGTATTTACAAATATGGGCTTTGACAGGACAGGGTTGTACTGATTATTATTAAACGTAAAGAACAACTGTTGATAAAGTGACGCTGGATCGCTTATCAAAGGAGTGAAAATGAAAATACTTCTTCTACTAACTACCTCGACTGTCTGCCTGGCCGGTACTTTTGTCTTCGGTCTTGATTCCGGAGTTTCAGCTCCTTTATCCGCAAATGATAATCTTCACTACAACCCGAGTATATACGTACAACCCTCTCTTTTTCTCCGCATTTCCGAAAACACTCTGCTGTCTACAAGTTACGGATATGTTTTTGCCAGGGGAGGAGAGTTGATGAAGGAGACGGGTATATGGGGTGATTTATTCGGCAACTACAACACTCAGTTATACTTCGTTAAACTCGGATTGAATGGAGAACACGATCTCGTGGATTTAAATGGAGGTTTTGGGATCTGGTCATACCGCACTGACCGGGATCTTGTGGGGGAATGGACGGCAGATTGACCCCCTGAACTGTCGGTCCGGCGGACCGATATTGGTGGTTACATAGAGCTGGTTACAGATATCGGCAGCCAAACTGTACTAAAAGTTGAACTTCAAGCTCCGCACTTTTCCAACTTATGGCTATCAATAGGCATTGGTATTCGCCTGGATCCCGGGTGGTGAAGGAATGAAATCATCCATTATTTTCGTTCTATTTCTAATTTCATTCTTCACAATAGCAGGAATAC
>JAIOSX010000058.1 GCA_021107345.1 Candidatus Aegiribacteria sp. | reverse complement strand
CAGAGAAGGCTGTAGCTACATCCCTGAAAGAGGCTTCGGAATTACTTGCTCTTCAGCCCAATGCCATGGAATTAAGGCAGACACAGGCTCTGCTTGATATATCAAAGGAAGAGAGTTCTATGGTTATCATTTATCCCATGAACAGCCTGATGGGACAGCAGATCGCTACTGCCACTGCAGGAAACATGACGAGTAATAGAAAGAAGAAGCCGGTTGTTCAGTTCTCTGAGTAGGAAGAACAGGTGAAGACCAGGGGGATTGCTACTCTTCCACGGATGGTCGGATACCTGTACTTTTCCACTGCAGGAACTGCTGAATTATCTTCCTGTGGTCAAAAGCAATAACATCGGGCAAACAGTCTGGAGCAAAAGCAACAGCTTCCACGGCATCATCGCCTCCTTCAGGATTGCCATTGGCTTTGCAGTAGTACACAATACTCACCGTGTCTCCCCTCGGGTCTCGCCAGGGCTTTGAGTAGACATGGAAAATGCTTACCACTTCAATGTCCAGGGAGGTTTCCTCCCTGGCTTCCCTTCGTACGGCCTCGGCCAGGCTTTCCCCCGGATCTACGAATCCTCCCGGAATTGCCCATCCAGGGGGGGGATACTTTCGTTTTACCAGTACTATCTTTCCATCAGAAAGCTCGATTATTGCATCAACGGTAATAAGCGGTGTTACGGGTCTCATGCGGTCTCCATTTGTTACGTTTGGAACAATCAGTCTATATTACCGTATATATACGAAGCGGATTAATTGAAACAGCTCATGAAAGGAAGAAAATGAAGAAATACATGATAGTGCTTATCATTGCGGGACTTATCTCCGGAGCGTGCGGAAATTCTGAAAGCTCTGCCGGTGAAACAGCTGGCAATCAGCAATCGGACCCAACTGGAGAACTCACATGGTTTGAAAATGATTTTGATGCCGCCAGCGCTGAGGCCGCCGCATCGGGAAAACCGATACTTATAGACATGTACGCCGACTGGTGCAGACCCTGTGTAACCCTTGGTGAAGAGTACTTCACAAGTGATGAGATGTATCCTGTTCTATCGAACTTCGTTCTTCTCAGGCTTGATGTCGATAATCCTGAAGTAGCCCCTTACGCCCAGCAGTACAATGTATCAGCAATCCCATGTGTGGTAATAGCGCAAGCCGACGGTACGGAAATAGATCGGATAGTCGGCACCACACCCACAATAGGCGAGTATGTAACAGCTCTTGAATCGATTCTTTAGTAGAAACCGTTCGACAAAAATCGGGGAGTTTAAGTACTCCCCGCTACTTTTTCAGGCAGTGTAATGTCAGAATTTAACAGCTCTGAGATTCTCTATGATATCGCCCGCTGCAAATCTCACGATGTAAACTCCGGCTGCAAGTTCGTCTGTATTCCAGTTGACAGAATGCTGTCCCGCTGCGAATTCATCGCGAAGCAGATTATCAACTACATGTCCGCTCATGTCGTACACTGAAATCTCAACTTCACAGGGACTGCCGAGGTTGAAGACAACTGTTGAAACCGTTGAAACCGGATTGCCCGTAATAGTAAATCCGCCAGTTGAAGGATGAACCGGATACTCGGAGTCTCCTATACCCACGTAAATGAGTCCGCCTAGGTAATACGTATCACCGCATGAATCGGGATCATCGTCCCACTGGGATGTTCCTGTCCCGATATCGCATAGGTATCCCAGGCTTTTGCCCTGTCGAAGGCTTCCCAGAAGGAAACCTTTCCATCCCCGTTCACATCAGGGTTACCTGGAAGAGCTCCAGGACCGGGACCACTGCTGGGGGGGATCGAACCGTGCATAGCGCCGGTCCAGTAATAGACATATTCATCATATTCAGGATAGGTTGCTCCCGCCCAGCTTGATTCGTAGCCGCTGGCTGCTGAGGCGAAAGAACTGGGACCACCGGTGGTTCCGGCAATAGTTTCTCCCAGAAAACCGCCGGAGTAGCACTGTTCGTGAACCGCATGACACGAAGCGAATGTAATCCCTTCAAGATACGTCTGGTAATTGTCATCATTCAGCTGCTGACCGTTCCACAGGTTGAGGAAGACTTCAGGTGGTGAGTTGGAAAACTTCCCGGAGCCGCCGTGGTCTGTGAAGAAAATGAAGAGATGATCGTCTGCGCCAACCATTGAAGTTATATCACTGAAACCGCTGCTGACACCTGCTGAGGTTGCGTCGTAGATAATATCGCTGTCGCCGTCGTCATCGAAATCGGGATTGGAATTGATCCCGCCCGACTGATCAGGAGCTGGATTCAGACCATCGGCAAAGCAGACGATTATGTGATCATCGGGAAGCAGGTAATCATGTGCAAGAACGTTGTATACGAACTGAACATCACCATAGTAACGGATATGATTGCTGCCGGTGCTGGCTCCTCCGGAGATTATCAGCGCATACATATGCTCGGCGTTTGCTGCAGTGGATTGCACGTTGGGTGTGAACCAGGCAATAAAATCCTCGTACTGGCCTTTTCCATCAACCTGAGGAAGACAAGTGTAACTGACGGTCATCGATTCAAGATCGATAGGCGGGGATGTCATCCTGATGATTTTCATTTCGCCATTCAGACCGACGAATACCCAGCGGCACGGGTGTTCCCAGTTTGCGTAGGACATATCATCGATAAGTACAAGGTAGGCATCCATGGGAACGATCACTTCATCGTTCCATGCTTCAATGATTGAACCTTCAGTAACTATCCTGTCCAGCACCATGATGGACCTGCCGGTGATGTTACCGCTCAGTACTTCGGAGAATACCATATCTGCTGCTGTATTCGCGTTGATAATGCTGCTGGCGCTTGCAAAGGTTACAAACAGAACAAGAATAATCAGTGTTTTTTTCATTATACCCTCAAAGTTTAGTGTTAAACGTTCTATCGCATGTTACCGTAACATCTTACTGCCATATGTTGAAATAGTCAATGGGAGAAGTCTTCCTTACAGAGCCAGTGATTTTAAATTCCGGATTTCACGGATGAAGAAGATGGCAGTCACGCAGGCTGCCAGAATATCCGCTGAAGGGAATGCGATCCAGGCACCTGTAAGGGGCGGTGATATGGCAAGGGGCAGAAGCAGCATCAGCGGGATCAGGAAGAAGATCTGTCGTGAGACGGAAAGAACAAATGCTATGCCGGCTTTCCCAAGGGCCTGAAAGGTTCCCGCCCCTACCACCTGAAAACCCACAACAGGCATCATTAGAACAAGTATTCTCAATATTCCGGCACCTGAGGAGATAAGATTTTCGTCGTTGCTGAACAGGCTCAGTATGAAACGGGGGGCCATTTCAAAAAGAAGCCAGTAGGCTCCTGTCAGAACAGTTGCGGAAATGAGTGCGTATTTCAGGGCTTTCTTCACACGTTTGAAAGATCCGGCTCCGTAATTGTAGCCGATAACAGGCTGGAGCCCCTGGACAAGGCCAAAGAGGGGCATGAGGGCGAAGATCATCATCCTGTTGGTTACACCAAGTACTGCAAGGTGCATTTCATGGCCGTATTGCATAATCGTGTTGTTTACCACGATAGCCATGAGGCTTCCTCCTGCTATCCTCGCAAAGGAAGGTGAGCCTATCTGCAGAACTTTCAGGGACTGGCTCCATTTCGGGACAAGATGCTTCCAGTCGAATTTCAGATGGCTCCTGCCTGTGAAGAAATACCTTGTAATCCAGGTGAATGCAGAAAGCTGGCCTATGACCGTAGCGATAGCAGCGCCCTTTATTCCCATGTTCAGGGCGAAGATGAAGATAGGATCAAGGATGATATTGATTCCCGCTCCAATGAACATGCTTATCATGGCTACCCTGGCGTTGCCTTCTGATCTTGCGATGTTGTTGGAGCAGACAGTTACGGTGAAGAAGGTTCCTCCAAGGAAGATTACGGAGAGATAATCCCTGGCGAATGGGAGTATGCTGCTGCTGGCACCGAATAACTTAAGCAGAGGATCAAGAAAAAGCAGACCGGACAGGGAGATGAATAACCCGAGAAAAGCAACCAGAAAGAATGAGCCACCGGTGATTCTTCCGGCCTCTTGTTCCCTACCCGCCCCCAGCATCCTGGATATTATGGATGCAGCTCCTATACCTACTGTCTTGCCCACGGCAAGCAGCAAAATCTGGATAGGGAAGCAGACCGCAAGGGCTGCAAGGCCAAGGGTTCCAACTCCCTTGCCTACGAAAATGGTATCCACGAGGTTGTACATGGACTGAACCAGCATGCCGGTTATGGCGGGACCCGAAAGCCTGACAAGAAGCCTGCCTACAGGCTGGGTTCCGAGAAGAGCAGTCCGTTCCGCGGCGGATAGTTTTGACTTCTTCATGGTTGGATATTCACCAGAACCAGAGCTGTCACAGTAAGACCTACTGCGATCCTTTCCCTTGTTTTTAGCTTTTCGTTGAAGAACAGCCAGCCGGCAAGGCTTATCAATACGATTGTAGCAGCACTGTAAACAGGGAATACAACCGCAGTTTTAAGTCTTGACAGGGATAGAATAAGGAAAAATGAAGCGAAGTAATTAGGTATACCCACAGCAATGCCTGTGAGAAAATGTGAAACATGAACCTTTTTCCTCTGACTGAACATCTTCCATCCGCTTATAAGCAACGCGGTGGTGAAAACGAAAAAGAGAAAGAGGCTTTTCATTTCAAGAACACCGAACCTCTGATAGACTTTATTGCTGAATTCCGACAGCCCGAAAACAAGAAACAGTATCAGCAATACAGGTTGAAAACCCGCCAGTACTCCGGATGGATGTGAAAGATCAATGTTCGCAATCAGAATGGAAACCAATGCCAGAAATATCCCGGCCCATTGCATGCAGTTTGGAAGTTCATTCCAGAGGAATATGGCGAGGGTCATTGGAACCAGAACTCCCATTTTCGAAAAGCTTCCGGACAGACTGACTCCGCTGGCTCTTACAGCCTTCTGGAGGTAGATGAACCCAAGAAAATAGAGAAAACCCGCGGGAAGACCGATGACAGCTGCCCATCCTGCGCTTCCTGCAAAGCTGAATATCCCTCCGTTCATTACAGAAGGGAACTCAGCTGAAAAGCTGCCAATAGCTTCTGCAAAAGATATGCTGGGAAAGCTCTCCATAATAACGAAGAATAGGGACACCATTGCGGCAGTAAGGTAATTGAACGTTGTGACTGTGTAACGGTTCATGTTCCGCGACTCACTTGCCTTGAAGATCAGAGCGATGGAAGTGCTGCAGGCTATTGCCAGAAAAAGATAGAGCAGTCTATACCTACCGGACTATCTGCAGACAGTGAGAAGCCTGGAGAATGTTGAACCACCTGTTCCGCTCACGCTGATTCTAAGCAGGTAGAGCCCGGCTGCGAATGATGAAACATCCAGCTGTATTGTCTCAGCGTATTCGTATGCAGCGGCAGTTGAAATCATCCTGCCTGCAATATCGTACACTTCTATAAAAGCTCCTTCATTGGCAGATGGAAGGAGTATTGAGGCGAGTTCACGGGATGGATTCGGCCACAGGCGAAGGTCCTGTAACGGGCTGCATGACCCATCTCCGCTTACCCCCGTTCCGTTCGGCCTGAAAAGGGCCGCGTCGAATGCTATGTACTGCCCGCCTGTTCCGGTGTAGTCACCAAGCATAAGGTAAGCATTGAAGTCTAGGTTGAATGTACCCAGTGAAGCCCACTGGTCGCTGTAAAGTCCCTGGTCAAGGGTGATCTCTACCATTCCTGCTGCGGTCTGCAGCCTGTACTTCCCCGTTGCCGAGGCATAGGTTGGCGGGACGTAAACGTATACATCATAGTTCCCCGCGTACGGCAGCACCGGATGCCATTCGGCGATGCAGGTGTCGGGGAGAGCTGCTGTGGAATATGTCCACCAGGCATTACCATCATATCCGCTTCCCGCAAGGTGCCAGAACCTGCAGTCGGCGTATCTGTAAAAACCCCTGCAGCAATCATCTACCAGAGTATCCGGATCAGCCGGTACCCCTGCCTGGGCGTAGAAGAGCTGACTTACTCCTATCTGGACGTGGCCGTTGTTGTAGCCCGGCCAGTCATACAGAACATCCTTCCCGTTGTAGTAACTGCCCCAGCCGCTTTCGTTTGCGTCTCCGAAAGGGTCATTCACCACAATGGTATGATTGGTGTAGTACCCGTTCAGAAGGATTATATGGCCGTAACTCAGAACGTTGCTTGAACAGACAACGGGATAATTGCTGTCGATCTGCCCGGTGAGCGTTGACCATGAAGTTCCCGCACATGCTGAGCTTACCCCATGCCGGTTGAGAAAAGCAACCATATTGTTCCACCAGGCACTGCCATCGGGGCAGATGAACCCGTGGGCGCCTGGAACAGAGTCTCCGGGACTAGCGCCCAGCACATCGTATGTATAACCAAGGAAGGTGTATTCCACCGGAATGTAGTTACCCCACAGGCTCCAGCGGCCGGGGGAGGGATAAGAAACCCAGATGGAGTCAGGAGTGAGCATCATGTAGTACTGAACTGTCATCATGCATGAAGTAGGACCGCATGACCAGCTTCCGTTAAACCAGTCCGGTGTGTCCCATCTCTGGTGCATGTAGGGAACATCGAAATGCGCATCGGGGTCGTCCGTGCCGAAGTCCACTTTGAGATCGGGGAGAGGAGGAACATCCATTCCACGAACGATGCCATCACCGGCATCAGTCCAGATGATGCTGCCGTTCTCAAGCTCAAGAGGATACAATGGAAATACATTTTCCGTAAGGATGCTTTCGACTCCTGTGAGAGGAT
>JAIOSX010000223.1 GCA_021107345.1 Candidatus Aegiribacteria sp. | reverse complement strand
GTAGAGCCTGATGAATGTCCCTGGGAAAGAATCGCTCTGCAGATCAATGGTTCCATATACGCAAGTCTGAGTGATAAGGTTGATGAACCGGACATTCTAGGGGCGCATATAGTCAGGTGCATGTGGTGGGACTCTGATCCCTGGAACGGCATGAATGCCGGGGATTCACTCTACGTTCTCACAGGGGAGACCGGAAGGGAGAACCAGGTTATTGCTCTGAGATATGTTCCAAGGGAAGGAACTTCGAACAGTTCCTTTTCGGTATACAGTTTCAGAATGACCGGGGACAATTACCCTTCTCACTACTACTCCGATGGAACAGAAGTAATGAAACTGCTTAACTACATGCCAATAACAACCTTCGAAGAAATGACAGGACCCTGCGGTGAACCCAGGGGCAATCATCGCCATACCGGAGTTGATTACAAAGCTCCCGAAGGAACCCCCATCCGAACCTGCAGGGGCGGATCGGTAACCAGACTTAACTGGAACCATGACTATAACGGTAACTGCATTGAGATTGCGATAGGCAGCGGATACAGCGAGATATTCCTCCATATGCAGGGAATCGCTGAGGGTATCCGCGAAGGGGTCATACTGGAAAAAGGTGACATAATCGGATATGTTGGCAGCACCGGAGTTACATCAACCGCGCCGCACATTCATTATCAGATAAATGATGAAAACGGAAACCCCATCGACCCCTACCTGTTTTACAGCTCTTACAGGAGACATCTGCCTCTTGAGGATATGACAGCATTCAATACCTTCAGGGACAGTTGTGATCTCTGGTTGAAAATGATTACCGAATAAGGAAGTGTAGCGGTATATACAATCCGTTTGGAAGGCATTCCAGACTCCCGTATACTTCCTGATATACGAGCGGATTTAAACTCCTGAATTCTGGAGAAAAATGGCGGCAATTCTTGGCATTAACTGTTACAAGCATGATGCAGCAGCTGCACTGCTTCTTGATGGGGAGCTTGTGGCGGCAGCAGATGAGGAAAGATTCAGGAGGATCAAACACTATCCGGGATATCCCGAAAAGGCCATTGAATACGTCTTAAAGGAAGCTTCAATCAGACCTGAGCATATTGATCATATTGCTTTTTACATGCTTCCCGGTCTTGTAATGAGGGAAAACATCTACTACAGCATGCATTACCTCCACAAAAGGGGAGGAGCTTACTTCCTTCTTTCACAACTGAACGGTGCCCGGAGGATGCGAGACATAGGCAGAACTGCACGTTTCCACCTTGGGACTGGACTGAAGGCTCCTGTAAGTTTCGTAGAGCACCACATGGCACATGCTGATGCGGCTGTTTTCTTCTCGGGATTTGATAACACCGCTGTTTTGTCCATGGATGGAGTGGGAGAGAGGGATACAAGCCTTCTGGCAAGTTACGAAAAATACGGATTCAGGATACACTCTTCATCAAAGTTTCCTAACTCCCCCGGAATCTACTACAGTGCTGTCACCAGGCACCTTGGATTCATTCCGGATAATGATGAATACAAGATAATGGGACTGTCCAGTTATGGTGAACCGGAGTTTCTCGATATTTTCCGGAAAGTCATCAGCAGTACCCATGGCAGAATAAGGATTAATACGCAGCTGCTGGATATTCACAGGGGGGTGCATGAATCAAGCTTTGCACCGTCGGTCGTAAAGGTTATAGGCCCACCCAGGCAACCCGGATCTGAAATCACCGGTTTACATACAAACGTTGCCTGTTCCGCTCAGAGGGCACTGGAAGAGACAGGGATTTCATTGGCTCGTTATCTTAGAGAGGTCTCTGGAATGGACAGACTGGTGATTACAGGAGGAGTCGGGCTTAACTGCGTAATGAACGGTCTAATCGAAAGAGAAGCCGGATTCTTAGAGGTCTTCCCCTTTCCGGCATCTCATGATGCGGGTACATCTATAGGAGCAGCTCTGCAGGTTCACAGGAAATTCTACCCTGAAATACCGCTGGTAAGACCGGAAAGCATGTATCTGGGTCCTTCCTATACCGAGGAGGAGATACTGGATGTACTGAGGATGGCCAGGCTGTCATGGGAAAGGCCGGAGAACCTTGCGGATAAGACTGCTGAATTGATAGAACAGGGCAAGATCGTAGCGCTGTTCAATGGTAGAATGGAATTCGGACCTAGAGCTCTGGGGAACAGGTCAATCCTTGCCGACCCGAGAAGGGAAGACATGAAGGATACTATGAACAGAGTGGTTAAGCACAGGGAACCCTTCAGACCCTTCTGTCCAAGTTGTCTCGAGCCGCATTCCGAAGAGTATTTTGAAGGCTGCCGTATTGCTCCTTACATGATTAAGACCTATACAGTATTTCCTGAGAGGGTGCAGGAAATACCATCCGTCACCCATGTTGATGGTACGGCTAGAGTCCAGACTGTTTCCCGGGAAACAAATCCGTTCTATTATGATATAATAGATTCATTCTACAGAAGAACAGAGGTCCCTGTGGTTCTTAACACATCATTCAACATTAAGGGAGAGCCTATTGTTGCAACACCGGTCGATGCTTTAAGATGTTTTTACGGAACAGGTATAGATGCCCTGGTTATGCCTCCGTTCCTTTTACTTAAGAAACCTTCGGAAGAGTGATTCTTTAGGTTTTTCATAATGGAAAAGGAGATATATTGATTTCCGCTCTCGGACGAGGTACAGTTCTTATTGCCGACGAGGATTCGGAAAGGGCTCAGAGTCTTAAGAACAGAATATCCTCCATGGGTTACAGCGCCAGTATCCAGTCAACTGCCAGGAAGACCCTGAGGAAGATACAATCACGATCGGTGAAGGCTGTCATTATTTCCGCAAGTATAGGTGACATGCATATTTCCGGATTTCTTGAAACCTTGCGTAAAGCGAACCTCGCAACGGGAATAGTTATCTATGGCAGGAACATAAGTGCCGAGGACGCCATAAACTGGATGAAATCCGGTGCTGTAGATATTATTCTTAACATCGAAGGAGAACAGACCCTGAAGACGGCAATTCAGAGAGCGTTCTCGTTTTCCATAAAATCCATTGAACACAGATCATCTTCCGAGTCAGCGGGGAGAGAAGACACTCCTCCTCTTCTTTACAGAAGCCGCGTCATGGGTGATGTGATAAAAAAAGCCACAAGGGTTGCTCCTGTTAAGGTTACCGTGCTTATAACCGGGGAGAGCGGAACAGGCAAGGATGTCCTCGCGAAACATATCCATGCCCTAAGCGGAAGAACGGGAGATTTTGTTGCTCTCAACTGTTCAGCGATACCCGAGACTCTTCTTGAAGACGAACTCTTCGGGCATGAAAGAGGAGCCTATACCGGAGCGGATCGATCAAGGGAAGGAAAGTTCGAGGCTGCCTCCCGCGGGACTCTGCTTCTGGATGAAATAGGAGAGATTCCTCCGGATGTACAGGTAAAACTGCTGCGAATACTTGAAGAGAGTGTCGTGACCAGGCTTGGTAGTAATCAGGTGCGACCGGTTGATGTAAGACTGATAGCGGCGACCAACAGTGATCTTAATGCGGCTGTCAGGAGGGGTACCTTCCGGGGAGATCTTTATTACAGGTTAAAAGTGATCGAAATTCACCTGCCACCTCTTCGGTCCAGAAAAGGGGACATTCCCATGCTTGCCATGTCATTCCTGAGAGAGGCAGCGGAGAAGCATTGCCTTCCCCTGCCGGAGATAACCTCAGAAGCACTTCAATGCCTTACGGTATTCAGCTGGCCCGGCAATGTCCGCCAGTTACGAAACCTTATGGAAAGCCTTCTGATAATATCCGGCAGCGTGATAGATACAGGAGATCTACCCTCAGAAATAGCAGATCTGCCTTCCGGGGAAACACTTGAGCTGCACACGGAGCTGCCGGTATCCCTTGAAGAGCTGGAAACTCTGGCTATAAATAAGACCCTTGAGATCACCGGGGGTAACAGAACAAAGGCGGCGGAGCTTCTTGGTATAGGACGGAGAACACTACAGCGTAAGCTCAAGGAGATGTAACAGGTCAGTCAGTTGAACTAAAAATGCAGTTTGGAGGTTTCAATGAAAGTAATAAGAACCAGGACAATGACTTCCCGTCACTACAAATGGGGGGCCCTTGTACTTGTTGTATTCCTCTGGGTTATTCTGGGCGGCCCATTCTACATAGTTGACCCTGAGGAGGAGGGAGTAGTACTCACTTTCGGGAGGTACACCACTACCAATCCACCGGGATTTCACTTCAAGTGGCCCTGGCCCGTGCAGACGGTTTACAAGCCACCCGTGAACATCGTTCAGAGGATAGAAATAGGCTTCAGAACCCTTTCTAACAATCCTCCGAGCTATATCAGCTTCACCAACGACAAGGACATGCTGGCCGAGGCGCAGATGCTCACAGGGGATGAGAATATCATAGATTGTGCCATAACAATTCAGTTCAGAATCAGCAGCGCTACGGACTACCTCTTCAATGTCCGTGATCCGGAAGGCACACTCAGGGATATTGCGGAATCCAGCGCACGTCTTGTTATAGGAGACAACGCGATAGATGCGGTACTTACTACCGGAAAACTGGAAGTCCAGAATCGGATAATGGATATGATCCAGAACATTTCGGACGAATACGGCATGGGAGTGAACATCATTGCTGTTCAACTGATGGATGTTCAACCTCCTCTGCCGGTCTCGGCTGCTTTCAAGGATGTTGCCACAGCGAGGGAGGATATGCAGGCCTATATTAACGAAGCTGAGAGTTACAGGAATCAGCGGATACCCCAGGCTCTTGCAGATTCTGTGTCAACTGTGAACTCAGCCTTGGGTTACAGCGCTGGCAGAGTCAACATCGCGATAGGAGAGGCATTCAGGTTCACCGCGGTTGCGCAGGAGTACAGGAAAAGCCCTTATGTAACGACTACAAGACTTCATCTCGAAACCCTTACAGCCCTGCTCGATGCAGTAGAGATAACCATAGTTGATGAATCCGCAGGTGCGCTGACCCACTACAACCTTGTTGGAGGTGCCCAATGAAACGCCTGAAACATCTGCTTTACGGCATAGCGGCACTCTTCCTTCTTATGATAGTGTTAGGAGCTTTCTTCACCGTAAATGAAATGGAGCAGGCTGTTATACTCCAGCTGGGAAACCCGATCCGTGTAATAGTAGGTGATAGAACACCCGAAGAGATTGCTGATCTTCAGGCTTGGATTGATATCAATGCTCCGGGTGTTGTCCTTAGTCAGGGAGCCGGGCTTTATTTCAAGATACCCTTCCTTCAGCAGGTGGAGATATTCGATGACAGAATTCTTGAATACGATGACCCGCCAGCTGATGTTGTCACCAAAGACAAGAAGCACATACAGGTCGACTGTTACGCAAGATGGAGGATAGCCAACCCTCTTCTGTTTCTCAGGAGAGTAAGGACCGAGAACGGGGCTCTGTCAAGGCTGGATGATATAATCTATTCGATGATCAGACAGGAACTTGGAAACAGCAATCTTATACAGATAGTCAGAAGTTCCAACACCCCCATCGGTCTGGGAGATTATGTAAGGCTTGTAAATAATGTCACCTATTCCGATTCTCTGGAGGATATCGAGATAGATGAACAGGGAGAGATCCGCGAGACGATAAAATTGATCAGAATGGTACAATCTCAGGGAAGAATAGCCATACTGGAGAGAGTAACGGAAGCTTGCAGAGTGATGGCGGAAGACTACGGTATTTATATCGTGGATGTCCGCATCAAGCGGGCAGATCTTCCGGAAGAGAACCAGGCCGCAGTCTTCACCCGAATGCAGGCGGAGAGGAACAGGATCTCCAACCGATACAGGGCGGAGGGCAGAAGAATGTCCGAAGTCATAATAGCAAACACCGATCTGCGAGTTGATTCAATTAGTGCTAACGCGAACATGTCCGCACTCACCATAAGAGGAATCGCTGACAGTACTGCCGCGGCAATTTATGCTGAAGCATTCAACAGCTATCCCGATTTCTATAGTTTCATTCGATCCTTAGAGGCGCTCGAAACAATTATTGGAGAATCAAGCAGTATTATCGTAGGAACAGAAGGCATATTCGAGTACATTGTTTCGGAACCGGGGGAATTTTTATAGGAGAACCTCAATGAGTGATATCTTTGATGACGACCGGTACTGCTTCGTTTGCGGGGAGAAGAATCCCTTCGGACTTCAGCTTGAACCAAAAGGAGAGAACGGAAAGGGAACTATTCTCTGGATTCCAGAGAAGCGACACCAGGGATACACCGGTGTTGTTCACGGAGGGTTGATTTCAACCCTCCTTGATGAAGCAATGGCCTATGCCGGTATGAGCGTGGCGGGATTCTGTGCTACTGCAGAGATTTCGATCAAGTTCAGAAAACCGGTTCGCACCGGGGAAACAGTAAAAATTGAAGCCGAACTTATTGAACAGAGAGGTCCGATACTGAAGCTTAAGGCATCTGCATTTCAGGGAGAGGAAGAGAAAGCCAGTGCTACGGCAACTTTTGTAACCGTTCGCGGTGAAAAGACGAAGTAATTGAAGAAACCACGGGTTCTTCTTACCGGAGCTTCGGGCAGATTGGGTTCTGTTATCCTTGAAGAACTTTCGAGTGTATGGGATATCATTCCTCTGTCCCGAGGGGGAGGCGGAGGGACTGTAAAATGCGATCTTCTTTCCCATAAGGACAGAAAAGCCCTTTTTGCAGGAAATTTCGATATCGTGGTGAACACAGCTGCGGCATCCTCTCCTTCCTACTGTGCGGATAATCCGGCGGAAAGCTGGATTCTGAACGCCGCATGGCCGCATACCCTGGCGGATTATTGCCGCGGAAAAGCCATACAGATGGTTCACTTCTCAACGGATCTTGTATACAGCGGAGGAACTCCTCCCTACACTGAAGCATCTCCGGCGGTTCCAATGTCATTCTACGGATGGATCAAGCTGATAGCGGACATACTTGTACAGAAAGCTGATCCCGAAGCTCTTATCGTCAGAACATCGGTTCTCTGTGGAGAGACAGATAGTGCGAGAACCACATTCTCAGAGGATATCCTCTCAGGAAAGGTTCAAAGAGTATTTGTCGACAGCTGGAGGAACCACACCCCCATTCACTGGCTTGCCGGGATACTGCCTGAGCTGGTGAAGAAGCGGGAATCAGGTCTTGTGATAGCTTCGGGCAGATATTCACAGTCCCGCTCAGCCTACGCGGAAGCCCTGCTTGAGAAGCACGGAAAAAGCGCGGATCATCTTATTCATGAATATTCACCTCCGGGTATACCCTCCAGGCTCCATTTGAAGGGGAAATATCATACTTCGTCGATCTACTGAATGATGAAGGAACAGAAATCGGGAGCGTACTGGCTATGAACAGAAAACCCACAAAGAACCTTCTTATAGAAAAAGGCATCCGAGCCGGTGAAGTTGATATGTACGATGAAGATACTATCTGGTCACAGAACAGCAGCGACAAGGTTGATATTGCAGAAGAGCTGATGCTGATAATCAGGGAAATCTTCAGATCGGTTTCCCCTGACCGTATCCTGAAGGCCCTGTCGATTGGCTCGGGTTCGGAACCCCAGTTACAGATTCTCGAGGCGGCGTTCAGAGGAGGATTGTACCTTCTTGATATCGACAGTGTTCCTCTGTCCGTAATCAATAGCCGGGTAAAGAGCCATTGGATAGATCATGTAACGACAATTCAGGCGGATTACAATAAAACTCTGGTTAACATTGCAGACGCAAAGCGTTTCCTGGGGAAAGAGCTTGAAGACAGCAGACAGGATCTGGTCACTCTGTATCATTCTCTTTACTATTCCAGCGAGTCTGACTGGACCGGGTTGTTCGGCAGTCTGTATGATATCATTCTAGCAGAAAAAGGAGTCATCCATGCGGTTATGATGTCGTCAGACTGCAATTGTAAGGATTCCACTACATGGCTTTACAACCACTTCGCGGGCAAATTCTTCGGATGCACCAACAATCAGGATCTTGCTTCATTCGGCAAATCTCTGGGTGCGACCTCTGGCTTCGGGAAAGCTTCTATTCGTGTTGAAACCCACAGGGTCAATTTCTTTTGTGATGATTTCGAGAAATTCATGGCGGTGATATGGATGATACTTCTTTATCCGAACGTACATGATTATACCCATGATCAGAAGGAAGAGATCACCGAATACATTTACAGCAGCTTCTACAAACCCGGAAAGCCGCTTATTCAGATGCAGGACCACCTGGTTGTAAGCAGATAGCTGGTTTACAAAACCTGAGCGAGTCCTTTGTTTTAAAATTGGCCATTACAGGATTCCCTTTTCATTCAACGGTCGGCTTCAGCGGCAGCGGCGGAACAGGCCGATGACAATTTCAGGCTGATACACATTCTACTTGTCGCGCAATTGGCTGAGCGGCGAAGCCGCTGTTCGACTGCAAGCCGTTGATACTCATTGAGGCCTCCCTCTATTCATATCAATTTGATATGCTGGAGGTGCTAACCTTAAACAAAAGGAGGAGACCTCAATGAGATTCTATACTGCTACACACCAATATTACTGCGGAATTGATCTTCACGCCAGGGTGATGTATCTCTGCATCATTAATTCTGACGGTGAAATCGTTCTCCATCGTAATATGAAAGCTGATCCGGAATCCCTTCTCAAGACCATTGAGCCTTACAGACCGGATATTCTTATCGGAGTGGAATGTATTTTCACATGGTACTGGATGTCGGATCTCTGTGCTGAAGAAGGACTACCATTTGTTCTTGGTCATGCACTGTACATGAAAGCCATTCATGGTGGAAAGGCCAAGAATGACAAAATTGACTCAAGAAAAATTGCTGTGCTTCTCCGTGGAGGAATGTTCCCAATGGCTTATGACTATCAGGTAAAGACGAGAGCAACAAGAGATCTG
>JAIOSX010000029.1 GCA_021107345.1 Candidatus Aegiribacteria sp. | reverse complement strand
TGTTCCCGGTTTTTTTATAATTCCCTGATAGAGCCCTCTGCGGTATATAGCTATACCATTGACAGAAAAGTCGTATCAATTAGCTTCCACAGAACTGTGAAGATGCGCAGGAGGTGAAAGATGCCAATAACACAGAAACATGGTGATTACGTCAGGAAGCTTATCGTAAGCGGAGCTCGCAGCCGAGCAGCTCTTGTTCTGAAGAAAATGCACCCTGCGGATATCGCGGATCTCTTCGGTATTCTTACACCGCCCGAGGCAACGGTGCTGGTAGAAATACTGTTCACCCAGAAAATGGCTGACAAGGTGCTCATGGAACTGCCCGAGGGCATCCTGCTTGAAATACTCGAGAGACTCGAAGACAGCCGTGCGGCTGAACTTCTCGCATCTCTTGAATCCAACGATGCGCTGCTTTTCCTGGAAGCGGTGCCCGAAGACCGCAGAGATGCGATAATGAAGCTGCTCCCTCCTGTTAAAAGACACAGCATAGAGCAGTTGTTCATATATCCTGAAGATTCAGCCGGATACTGGATGAGCACAAGTTATATGTCTATTCAGACCGATCTTACAGCTGAAGAGGCAGTGGAAAGAATACGCGAACAGAGCGAGGATGTGGATGTTCCATTCTATGTTTACGTTATAGACAACGATGATAGACTGGCAGGTGTAATTCCCCTTAGAAGACTGATAACCTGTCCACATGGTACAACTGTAAGAAACATCATGATGGCGGATCCTTTTACGGTAAATGGTAATTCCGACCGTGAAGAAGCTGCATCACTCTCCAGAAAGTACAGTATAATGGCTATCCCCGTAGTAGATGACAATCACAGGCTGATTGGAGTTATACCGGGCGACAGCCTTCTCGATCTTATGGAGGAAGAGGCTACTGAAGTCATGTACAGAATGGCTGGTCTTTCTGAAGAAGATCGAATATTCAGCCCTGTATCAACAGCTTTCAAACAGCGTTTCCCCTGGATATGGGTCAATCTTTTTACAGCCTTTGTAGCATCCACGGTTGTGCGGGCGTTTCATGGAACCATCGAATCCGTAGCAACCCTCGTTGCCTTCATGCCCATCGTGGCCGGAATGAGTGGTAATACGGGTAACCAGTCCCTTATCGTAATAACAAGGGGTATAGCTCTCGGGGAAATGGAGTTCAGCTCCAGCCTGAAAGCTATTTTCAAGGAGGCCAGGGTAGGTTTCCTTCTTGGGCTGGTCGCGGGAACGGTGGCCTCTGCGGTGGGCATCCTCTTCCCCGGCAGCACAAACCCCCTTCTGCTTGGTCTTGTCATTTTCCTTGCCATAGTGGGCAACATGGGTCTCGCAAGCCTGCTTGGAGCGGCCATCCCACTGGTACTCAGAGCACTTGGAAGGGATCCCGCACTTGGGAGCAACATCCTTCTCACCGCCTTCACAGATTCCCTCGGTTACCTTCTGCTCCTCGGCCTGGGAATGATTATCATTCTACAGTGAAAACGAAAACGACTTTAACAGACGCAGAGATCTCGAGCATTGAGAACGCTGTCCTTACCGACCCTTTCATACTACTCGGAATGCATCCCCTGGGCCCTGCAAACGGCAACAGGATAGAGATAAGAACATTCTGCCCTGCAGCTGCGGAAGCCTCAGTAAAAATAGGGAACAAAAAACCGCTCAAGATGAACAGAATTACGGATACGGGACTTTTCGTCTGGACATCCAAGCCGGAGATGGAACCCTTTTCCTATACACTTATCTTCAGTTCTGAAAAATCATCCTGGGAAACAAGGGATCCCTACAGCTTCCTTCCACAGCTGGGAGAGCTGGACCTGCACCTTCTTGCCGAGGGGAATCACTACCAGCTCTACGACAAATTCGGAGCAAGGGTATGGAAAGCAGGAGACACAGATGGCGTTCTTTTCTCCGTATGGGCACCTAACGCTTCCTCAGTAAGCGTTATCGGCACCTGGAGTAACTGGGACAGGAGACGCCATCCCATGCGCTCAAGAGGCTCTACAGGGGTCTGGGAGCTGTTTATTCCAGACATCTCCCCCGGTGACCTGTACAAGTACTCCCTCCGAACCAATACTGGAGAAATCATCGAAAAATCAGACCCTCTGGCTCTTGCAGCTGAATTCCGTCCCAGGACCGCCTCCGTTGTAGCCGATATCAATTCGTTCGAATGGACTGATGGAGCCTGGCTGAAAAAAAGAGACGGATGGAATCCCTTTGCCTCTCCCCTGTCCATATACGAAATGCACGCCCCCTCCTGGAAGAAATCACCTGACTGGAGGGATTTCACATCCTGGGATGAACTGGCTGATGAGCTTATTCCGTACCTGAAAGAGTTGGGATTTACACATGTAGAGCTGCTGCCTGTAATGGAACATCCCTTCGATGGCTCTTGGGGTTATCAGACGATAGGCTATTTCGCCCCTACCAGCCGTCTGGGAAAACCGGAGCATTTTCAGCAATTCGTTGACAGATGCCACAACGCTGATATAGGCGTGATACTTGACTGGGCACCTGCTCATTTTCCCTCGGATGCCACCGGTCTTGCCAGGTTCGACGGAACATGCCTTTACGAGCACGAGGACCCCCGAAAAGGAACCCATCCTGACTGGAAGACTCTTGTTTTCAATTACGACAGAAGTGAAGTCAGGAATTTCCTGGTAGCCAGCGGACTCTTCTGGCTGGATAAATATCATATTGATGGACTGAGAGTGGATGCTGTAGCCTCAATGCTCTACCTTGACTACTCCCGAAAAGATGGTGAGTGGATACCAAACGAGTATGGAGGTAGAGAGAACTTGGGCGCTATAGAGTTCATGAAAACGCTTAACTCGATAATCTCAAGGGATTTCCCTGGAGCCATGACCATTGCTGAGGAAAGCACAGCCTGGCCCGGGGTCACCACTCCTGTGGAACATGGAGGCCTTGGTTTCACATTCAAATGGAATATGGGCTGGATGAACGATACACTGGATTTCTTCCAGAATGAACCAGTTCACCGCAAGCACCACCTGAACAAACTGACCTTCTCCCTCCTTTACGCTTTCAGCGAGAATTTCATACTACCCTTCTCACACGATGAGGTGGTTCATGGTAAATCATCCCTCCTGAGCAAATGCCCCGGAGACAGGTGGCAGCAATTTGCAAATTTCAGACTCCTTCTATCATATCAGTGGGCACATCCGGGGAAGAAGCTCCTTTTTATGGGCAGCGAGTTCGGACAGTGGAACGAATGGAACCATGATACCGAGCTTGACTGGAATCTTCTCGAGTACGAGGATCACTCTAAACTGAAAGCATTTGTAAGTGATCTGAACATGATAATCATGGGTAATCCCGCATTCCACAGGCTTGATTGCAGCCCGGAAGGTTTCAGATGGATAGACTTCAGCGATACACAGGCAACGGTTGTTTCGTTCCTCAGAAACTCCGGTGAAGTCAACCACGTTGTATGCGTTTTCAACATGACTCCTGTCGTAAGGGAGAATTACCTTGTAGGTGTACCTAAAGAGGGTACATACATTGAAATCCTTAATACAGACTCAGATATCTACGGCGGTTCCGGCAAGGGCAACCTGGGAAGTGTCCTTTCAAAACCCTACGGCATGCATGGTCTCCCGCACTCCATCAGTCTTACTCTTCCCCCTCTTGCTGCTCTCTTTCTCCAGCCTGAAAACAAATAACAGCCGCATTACTTCGAACCTTTTCTGTAGTATCTTTCCATTACACATTTCAGACTCAATGGGAGTAGATATGGCAGATAGGTACCTGCGGATATTGTGAAGATTGAATACTTCATAGGCATGATCAGGGCTGAACTGCTCTTCAGGGGCTGCAGAACCCTGAAGGACCGAAGGAGTCATCTGCGTTCGCTTAAAGACCGCCTTTCCAACATGGGCTTTTCCGTCGCTCAGGTTGGCCCCACAAAGTTCATTCAGCGCGCATGGCTGAACGCTGTTTTCGTTTCAGGCAGTGAGGCCGGAGTCAAAAGAATACTGGATAAAGCGGAAAATCTCATTTACAACCCCGAATGGGAACTTATAACATTAGAGATGGATATACTCGGTGACAACGAGATTTTACCTGACTGGGAGCAGATATGAAATCACACAGAGAATACCTCTGGTTTAAAACCCCGAATCGAAGGGATTATATCAATATCACGCCTTCTGTTGAGCAGGAACTGAGGGAAAGCGGCATAAAGGAAGGCCTATGCCTGGTGAACGCCATGCACATTACTGCAAGTGTTTATATAAACGACGATGAACCTGGCCTTATTCAGGATTACGATGAATGGCTTGAAGAACTCGCGCCACATGAACCCATCTCTCGATACAGACACAATAGAACAGGGGAAGATAACGGCGATGCCCATCACAAACGGCAGATAATGGGAAGGGAAGTTGTTGTTGCCGTTACCGATGGGAAACTTGACCTTGGCCCCTGGGAACAGATCTTCTACGGTGAGTTCGATGGCCGGCGCCGAAAACGTGTTATGGTGAAAATAATCGGGGAATAACTCCACCTGTCCGATTGTATACCAGGCACGGACCGGCATACAACATTAAATGAAAGGATACTGACATGAAAAGAACCGGGCTGATTCTGCTACTGGTTGTCCTCGCGATGACCGGTATGGCATTGGGTTATCAGGATTACTATGAATATCCGGCCACGATAAGCTCAACAGGATCTGGCACTGCAAGTGCGGAGCCTGATGTAGCATCGGTAGTATTCGGCGTGAATATTACAAGGTCAAATCCTGCCGTAGCGGTTAACGACGCTGCACAGATGGTGGAAGCTGCAATGGCCGCTGCACGCAGAGAAGGTGTAGCGGGTGCAGACATGCAGACCACAAGCTACAACCTCTGGGTTCAGGAAATCTGGGACGATTACGATTACGAATACACAGGCGAAATGGAATATGTAGTCACCCATTATGTAAAAGCGGATATCCGCGATATCAGCTCCGT
>JAIOSX010000059.1 GCA_021107345.1 Candidatus Aegiribacteria sp. | reverse complement strand
TCTTGAAGACAGATACAATGTCCGCTCAACAATAGTTGCATCTCAGATACCGCCGGAGAAGTGGTATGAAACCATCAAAGATCCAACTGTTGCGGATGCCATTCTGGACAGGCTCATCCACAACTCATACAGGATTGATCTTGATGGAGATTCCATGAGAAGAAAAAATGCGAACTTGACTGAGCAAGTAAAGGAGAATTAATATTAAAATTCGGCAGCGCCGGAACTGGAAAATCAGAGGAATCTGAGTGGAAACTTTGGAGCGGAATCGGTGGAAACTTTACACCGGAATTTGCTGGAAAGATAAAAACGGAATTAGTGGAAAAATTCTCCGAACTGAGCAGAAACAGCGGTATCAATCCAGGACTATATAGAACACGCTGATTAACCTGCATGCATATCATCCCGGAAACCACAGCATTTTTCTGAAGCATCCTGAAAATTCTCAGGCTTCACTTTCCATGCTTGACGGCAATAATACAGCCTGGTATAGAGTTATATTAATAGAATATAGAGAATATGTTAAACATAGATTTACAGGAGATGAAGATGAAAACATGCAGACATTTAATCGTATTAATTCTGCTATCTATTTCCCCGCTTAAGGCGCAAATTAATGTGGATTATCATATTAATACTAACCAGGAAACAGGACAAATAAGTCCATATATCTATGGCGTTAATATGATACCGGTTACAGATTTTTCAACAGCCAGAAGAATGGGGGGAAATAGACTTACAGGTTTTAATTGGGAAAACAATGCTTCAAATGCCGGAGAGGATTATTATCATTCCAGTGACAATTATATACCATGGATTCTGGGAGTTCCTTACAGTGATTATGATGTACCAGGGATATCATTAACAACTTTTCACAATACATCATTAAACCAGGATGATTATAGTCTACTTACATTACCTATGGCTGGTTATGCTGCTCGAGATAAAAACGGTACTGTTGAAGTATCGGAAACTGCTCCATCTTCCAGATGGGTAGAAGTAATTAATAGAAAAGGTTCACCATTTGTATTGATACCTGATACCACAGACAATGTACTTTACATTGATGAATTGTTGAATTTCATAATTGATACTTATGGAACAGCAGATACTGCAACCGGTGTTAAGGGCTATATGCTGGATAATGAACCTGCATTGTGGGTGTATACTCATCCAAGACTTCATTCTGATACATTAACTGTAGCTGAATTAATGTCTAAATCGATCGATTTGGCTGCAACAGTTAAAGAAATGGATTCATTCGCAGAAGTATTTGGACCAGATCTATATGGTTTTAGTGCATATTTAGATTTACAAAGTGCACCAGACTGGGGTAATTATAGCGGAACTTATGATAGATTCATAGATGCTTATCTGGATTTAATGCGTCAGGCTTCTGATTCAGCAGGTTATAGACTTTTAGATGTTCTTGATGTCCATTGGTATCCGGAGCCGGCAGGGGTTTATAGTGGAGATACCTCACAGACTGTTTCTGAAACAAGAATGCAGGTGCCCCGCACCCTGTGGGATTCAACTTATGTTGAAGATAGCTGGATTGGTCAGTATTTCAGTCCGGTAGTAATTCTTCACTATCTTAATAATGCTATTGAGCAATACTACCCCGGCACAAAATTATCAATAAGTGAATATGATTACGGAGCTTCAAACCATATTTCAGGAGGAATAGCACAGGTTGAAGCATTAGGAATATTTGGCAAATATGGAGTTTATTTTGCTTCAAAATGGGGATCATACGAAGAATATATTGCTACTGCATTCAATATTTATAGAAACTATGATGGAAATTCAAATACCTTTGGAACTACACAAGTATTAGCAACAATGAGTGATACTTTAAATACATCAATATATGTTACTGTTGATGATAATAATCCTACATGGCTTCATATCATTGTTCTGAATAAAAATTATGATAGCATCATTAATGGTAATTTTCAAATCACCAGTAATTATCAATATAATTCAGCTGAAATCTGGTATTTTGACAGATATAGTACATCAATACATAATGGAACCGGTTTTTCATTTACAAACAATCAATTTGATTTCAATCTATCTCCGTTATCTGTTTATCATATTGTATTGACCAGCGGGACTTTCGTAGAAGAAGAAGAGGAAGAAGAGATAGATCCAGGAGTTAGCAGTTTCACGGTATATTACAATTCTCTGATAAAAGAAGTAAATGTGAATTTCCTTGAAGTTGTTAATTCTCCTGTTCGTATTTCAATCTATGATATTTCCGGCAAAAAGTTAAAAGAACTGAGTATTATTCCATTTGATACTACTGTTAATATCGATGTTAAATATTTCATGTCAGGTATCTATTTTTTGCAGGTTCAAACTGGAGATAGTACTGTTTCTAAGAAATTTATACTTTTGTAACAATAGAATCCATGGGAGGAATCCGGGTGAAGGCTCCTTCCCCAGCTCCGGACGAGAATGTCACTGGGCACAGCTGGCATTTTTGTTGGTAAAATACTCTCTTTTCTATCAGTTTCTTACAATTACAGCTTTGTTTCCATATATGTGGATATTTCCGCTGCTGCTCAATACGTAGAGATAGATACCGCAGGGAACTCTGCCGGTGTTCCAGACAGCCTGACCATCCGTTTCGTAGAGACGTGTGATTCTTCTACCGCAAATATCGAAGACGGTTACGCTGGAGCCGGATGGCAGTTCAATGAATGTAAGCATACCTGGAGACGATATATGTCCTGGTTGTGAAATCGTATGGGGGTCAGGATCGATACCTGTAGTGCTGTATTCGTATGAACCTATGTCCCACCCTGTTCCCTGAGGTCTGGTAATTCCATCAAGGTCGAACTGCACGATTGACTGAACCTCGTCTGTCCCGGTGTCCGTTGCCTGTGAGGAAGAAGTGATGTGGTAATCTTCCTGCTGCCAGTTGAGGAATAGATCACTCCAGCTCGAACAGACCTGTGAATGAATGTCATAGCCATAAATCTGCCATTGCTGAAGAGTTATTACAGTGCTTCCTCCATCGATGCTGAGCCTGTCTTCCAGTATGCTGTAATCACTGGTGAAGCCGGGCATGGATGAAGCATCGATTTTTATGCTGCCCCTCCACGAATGGGCACTCAGAACGATGTTGTTTCGAAGCGTTGCATTTGTAGACCCTGTGTTGATATTGATTCCCCATCGCCCGTCATCCGGCTGAACAATTGTGTTGTTGTAGATTTCGACATCGTGTGACCCTGTAGCTCCATCTATCCTGTAAAGGCTTATACCGCTGGAGTGGTTGTTGTAAAGAAGGTTGTTGAATATGACAGATTCAACTACTCCGTCGCAGTTGATGCCTGACCCGCCGCTCTGGCCGTTGTCATGTATGATGTTGGCTTCGACGATGGCATCCGAGATAATGCCGTCGCCCCCGGAGCTGAGGTCACCGTTCATGTGAATACCGCAGCCGTTGTTGTGATGGCAGTGGTTGAAACGGATAACTGGATGATCGCCGCTGTTGGATGTGTAGATGCCGTGCTCTGTAACACTGTAACAGCATTCGTTGTGTTCTATTGTAACCCAGTCTGCGAAGCCTGTGAATATCCCGCGGGAATCGCAGTATTCGCAGAGACAGTACCTGACCGTGACATTTGAAGATACGGCAACCCTGACACCGTTACGTGGCAGACCTGTGAGATTGAAGCCGTCAATAATGATCCACTCCGCATTTTCGATGTTGATGCCGTCAGCGGTGACTGGATTTTGTTGATTGATTACTGCGTTGTCATACATTGCCGCAAAAACGATTGGGGATGTCTGAGAACCGCTGGTTCTCAGATCGAATCCAGCGTATTCCCCATCCAGCACAAGGACGCTGTCGCCCTCTGTAACTATATCGGCCGCGTACTGGATAGTTGCGAATGCTGAACCTGGACTGGTTCCACTGTTCCCGTTGTCGCCGGTGGTAGATACATAATAAGTCTCTGCGCCTGCTGATACGGTAAAAAGCAGCATTGCAAAAGCGACAGGAAGAACAGTTCCCGGTGTAAACTTCATATTATGATTTTCCTTTCATCTTTGGAGCGCCTCTCCCGATACAGGTTCGATTGGCAAACCTTCTATTCTGCATAGGGACGTTTGTATGTACATTCTATGACTTTATACCTGCAGGTCGTCAACTCAATCTCTTCAGCACCTGGTTCAGACAAGCCGATGTACTGAAAACCCCGGGGCAGCTTACCTGCTCCCCGGCGTATCGATTGAATAATACCTCATATAATTTAGTCTGCATACACCCGTCCAGAAGCTGAGATTCACCCCAAAAGCTGTAGATGTTTGAGTTCCCTCCAGCTGCAGAAGACAAGTGCGGGCTGTGATACATTTCTGACTGGTGATAATTGAGAATTGTATTGACAATCCTCTGGCAATATGCATTGACAACCATTAATTCCTTGAGTATTAGAGATATAGAGGCAATGTACATATAAGCAGAAGGTCAGGCAGGTTCAGTAAAAAGGGAAGTGATCATGAAGGGTTCATCATTGTTTTTCTTATCATTTTCGTTGTGGCTGCTTGTACCGGAGGTTTGCGCGAGTTTCAGCGGGTCAATTGTGGCATGGGGAAATAACGGTTACGGCCAATGCAATGCCCCTGAACTCAATGTGGATTTCATAGCTCCGGCAGCGGGGGGCAGACACAGCTTTGGTCTGAGAGAAGACGGCTCGATCATCGCCTGGGGCTGGAACAGCTACCACCAGATCAATGTGCCTCTACCCAATCAGGATTTCGTTTCGGTCACCGGAGGATATGGCCACAGCTTGGGTCTTAAGTCGGATAGCTCTATCGTAACATGGGGCTGGAATGAATACGGCCAATGTAATGTACCGGCGCCCAACAGTGATTTCGTGGCTATCACAGGAGGACATGGACACAGCCTGGGTCTTAAGTCGGACGGTTCCATCGTAGCGTGGGGCTGGAACGAATTCGGCCAATGTGATTTACCGGTGCCCAACAGCGATTTCGTGGCGATAGCAGGTGGAGGTTACCATAGTCTCGGCCTGAAGTCAGACGGTTCCATCGTTGCCTGGGGATATAATGGATACGGCCAATGCAACGTACCGGCGCCCAACAGCGATTTCGTGGCGATAGCAGGATGGTATGGGCACAGCCTCGGTTTAAAGGAAGACGGTTCGATAGTAGCAATGGGGCCGGAATCATGAAGGCCAGTGTGATGTGCCAGAGCCCAATGAGGATTTTATGGCAGTTTCGGCGGGAGCCAGCCACAGCTTAGGCCTAAAGAGCAACGGTACAGTAGTTGCATGGGGTCTGAATAATCACGGCCAGTGTGATGTGCCTGAGCCGAATATAGGGTTCGAGTCGGTTGTTGGAGGAGGCTGGCACACCCTGGCATTGAAATCGGACGGTTCCATCGTTGCGTGGGGGTGGAATATATACGGTCAATGCGAAACCCCTTTTAACAATCCTTTCATAGAAGTAACAGCAGGCAGATGGCATTGTCTCGGCCTGAATGAGGATTGCTCTATTGCGACATGGGGACAAAACGGGTACTACCAGTGCAACGTGCCCGAGCCCAATGAGGATTTTACAGCGGTTGCAGCGGGTTCAGGCCACAGCCTCGGCCTGAAGTCATACGGTTCCATCGTTGTTTGGGGATACAATCAGTACGGTCAATGCGATGTACCGGCACCCAACAGCGATTTCGTGGCGATAGCAGGGGGATACGGGCACTGTCTCGGTCTAAAATCCGACAGCTCGATAGTAGCCTGGGGAAGGAATGAATACGGCCAATCCGGTGTTCCTGTGATCAATGAGGGTTTTGTGGCAATCTCGGCGGGAGATTGGCATAACCTGGCTCTGAAGGTGGACGGCTCTATCATTGCGTGGGGACTTAATGGTAACGGCCAGTGCGATGTGCCCAACCCGAATACCGGTTTCGTGGCGATCTCAGCAGGAGGCTTTCACAGCCTCGGCCTGAAGACAGACAGCTCCGTGGTGGCCTGGGGTAGAAACATTTACAACCAGTGCGATGTGCCCAGCCCGAATACCGGTTTCGTGGAGATCTCAGCAGGAGAATCTCACAGTTTCGCCCGGAAGGTGAA
Organism: Candidatus Aegiribacteria sp.; assembly: GCA_021107345.1. Next base: position 5,536 of record JAIOSX010000059.1, on the reverse strand, counting down.
CGGTTCCGTGGTGGCCTGGGGTAGAAACGATCACGGCCAGTGTGACGTGCCCGATCCGAATATAGATTTCATATCGGTTTCGGGGGGCTATCTACACAGCCTTGGTCTGCAGGATCTTCAAACCTCCCTCGAACCGGTCTATTCCCACCAATCCATTACATCACTCCTGAACATCACATCGGTATACCCCAACCCGTCTCTATCCATGACCAATGTGCAGTTCCATTCCCCGGGATTATCCCATGTGAATCTTGAGGTTTTTGATCTAGCTGGGCGAAGGATTCGGACCATTAACATCGGAACAGCGTCTCAGGGACAGCATTCGGTGGTGTGGGATGGAAGAGATCAGACAGGGACTTCCCTGGCAGCTGGAATCTACCTGGTTCTCCTTACCGGTGATGGGCTGAATTCCAGCGCTTCCAGGGTGGTTCTCATTCGATAGTTTGATAATTTGGATTCGCACCCGGGCTTTTCTCCTGTGCAAATAGTTCAGGACACATCTGTTCCACTTCGTGACCGCAGCTTCTGGTGATGATGTGTTAGCTATAAATTAATATTCTTGCTGTACCACATGCCAGGAAAACGATCTATAATAGTATATTCATTACCAATAGATTTTGTAAACGTGGTGGGTCACCTAGATGAAGTCTGATAAGTACATTATTGAGTTGAATAATGATGCGTTTGGCTTGTGGCCTGCTATCGTTTCCGCCTGTTCAATTAGAGTCCTGGCCTGAAAACCAAGATCTTTTATCTCATCCCTCTCTTCACTGAATTCTGCCTTCCTGACAAGGAACTTTGCCCGTCCGGTAAGTACGCCTATCTGCGCCGCATCATCAAGCATCATATCCGATGCCCCTGCGAGAAGCGCCCCTCCGTGGGAGGCGAACCTGGCCAGTTGACCGCTGTACAGCTCCGACAGAGACCGTCCATCGGGGACTTCCGTTTCTAATCCATCTGCCCGATCGACTTCCATAGATAATCCCGTGAGCATCCCGCCGGCTCCCATTGCCCTGACAGCTTCCGAAACCAGCCTTGAGGAATGCATGCCACCGTTACCTGCAAGATACTCGATAGCGAGTGCAAGAAGCCCGTCACCGGCCAGTATTGCAAGCGTATCATCTCTATCATCCAGTAATTGCGGCAGTCTGTCAAAAATTCCGGCAAAATCGCTGATTTCAAGATGAACAGTGATTCCTGCACGAAGCATGAGAGCGGCAATTGCAGCAGGCATGCCTTTCTGCTCGGTAGAACCGCACCACCTGGATGAAGCGCAGGCAAGAAGACTCAATTCAAGGTTGTAATTATGTTCAATACATGAATGCATGGCATTCTGAAAAGCTTCGGGCATTTTCTGTGCGGATTTACTGATGACTGCATGAGCGGAATCTACAAGCTCCTTCTTGAGCTTATCCAGCATAGTTAATTCTTTTCTCTTTCCGAAGTAAGCTCTACCAACCTTTTACCGAACTCATCCAGAATAATGGCTTCTTCAAGAATTCCGTTATGGGCAATGCTGAAATTTCCCGTTTCCTCACTTACAACGACGGCTATTGCATCAGAAACCTCGGTAACTCCTATAGCCGCCCTGTGACGGGTTCCAAGGGCGGGTCTGGGCCTGTTAACCCTGGATCTGCCAAAGAACGTTTTACGTGAAAGAGGAAGGATTGCCCTGGCTCCTACAATACGTCCGTTACTTATAATGATAGCACCGTCATGGAGAACTCCCGGAGGTTGAAGGAGCGAGGCAATCACAGCAGGGTTGATTTTAAGCTTGTCCAGCATGACAGGATCACCGTATACACTCTCAAGAGATTCCTCTCTTTCCATTACAAAGAGTCCTCCAAGCCGTAGCTTTCTCAAAAGAACACAGGATTCAACAAGAGATTCAATCTCGCTCTGCTCAATAATATCAGCATGTCCATAGGATCTTCTCAGATTGCGACCCATTGTGCCAAGCAAATCCTTGATCTCTTCATGAAAAATAACCACCACGGCTATGAACAGAATCGGGGTCAAATGCTGAAGCAGGTAATTGATTGTAAAAAGCCCCAGTTCCCCGAGAATGTTCGCGAGCAGAATGATGATCATGAACATCAGGATCACAGGCATTGCAGGAGTTCTCCAGAGGTACTTCAGCAGCATTCTTACCATGAAGGCGATAATGACGATGTTTACCAGCTGCGCAAGCCAGAAGCCGCTGATTATGGAGTGTCCCAGTGGCTGAATCATCATATTCTCTGTCCAAACTCTCTTGAGACCTTGAGAACCTGCAATGTTCCCTCAACATCATGAACCCTCACGATATCTGCACAGTCGGAAGATAGTGCAGTTACCGCGTGTGTACCAGCTTCAAGTGCAGAGGGTTTCTCGATTCCAGTCAGCTTACCGAGAAAACTCTTTCGAGAATGTCCAAGAAGGACTCTGCAGCCCAGCCATTTGAATTCTGCCAGTCTGGAGATGAGCTGTATATTATCCTCCAGTCTTTTACCGAAGCCTATGCCCGGATCAATGATAATACGCTCTTTTGAGATCCCCGATTCAGCCGCTGCTGTGATCCTCTTCTGAAAAAACGTGTAGACTTCTTCCACCACATCAGTGTATCCCGGATTATCCTGCATAGTCTCAGGTTTTCCCTGCATATGCATCAGAACCACCGGGATATCCGCATTCGCTATTACTTCCGGCATTGCCGGGTCGGACATGGCGGTCACATCGTTTATCATCTCAACCCCAGCCGAAAGAACGGCATCCGCAACCTCCGCGCTGGCTGTATCAACGGAGATAACAGCCCTGCAGTCAGCCGAAAGTCTTTCCACAACGGGAAGTAGCCGCTCCAGTTGAACGGCGGGAGGTATGGGCAGTGAACCGGGTCTGGTGGATTCCGCCCCGATATCTATTATATCCGCTCCCTGACTCGTCATAAATTTTGCATGTTCAACCGCTGCCTCGGTATCCAGGAAGTTCCCGCCATCGCTGAAAGAATCGGAGGTTACATTCAGAATACCCATTATCAGTGGTCGTCTGCTGAAATCAAGTACTTTGCCACGGGTCAGGATCTGTTCCGGCAGGCACGGAGAGCAATCCAGAGCAGTTCTGAGTTCAAGTGCAAGCTCAGGGAGGCCAAATGGCTGTCCAATAAGCGATTCGCACCCCTGTATTATCTGTTTTATCGTCCCTACTATCAGCGCCCTGGTCTCATCTGTTCTGCAGGAAACTGCCTTTCTGGATACTAAGGCGTCAGCTCCTCCTGACAGCATGCATTGTTTAAGAATGTTCGCCGCAGTTGCGGGTAACAGCCCCGTGGAAAAAACAGATATGCTGCATTTCATTGAAAGCCTGTCCCAGGTAACAGGGTCCGCACCGATGAAATTCAGTTCTCTGCGCCATTGATCATCGCTTGAAATATGGAGTTTCCTGATTCTCATCAGGTGACTCTTATCGCTCTTCCTATTAGGGAAAGTGCTTCTGTCCTTGTTTCCAGCTTCTTCAGATAACCACGCATGGCTGATGTGACTATCCTTGAATCGCGTTTTTTTACGCCGCGCATTGCGAGGCACATATGCTCTGCTTCCATCACGACCATGACGCCCTTGGCAGACAGTTCGGTCATCAGTCTATCCGCTATCTCGGTTGTAAGCCTCTCCTGAATTGTCGGCCTGGCTGCCATAGTTTCAACCATTTCGACAATTGATCCCAGACCTGCGATGCGATCGTTCGCAGGGAGATAGACAATATCACATCTGCCTATATAGGGAAGAAGATGATGCTCGCACATGGATGAAAAACTGATATCCTTTACAATTATCATTTCGTTCTGCCCTTTACAGGACATAGTCTTGACAGGCCTGATTTCTTCAGGGTTCAGGCCTCGGCACAACTCGGCCATTGATCTGGATACGCGGTAGGGAGTCTCTTTCAGACCTTCTCTGTCAGGATTCTCCCCCACTCCCTCCAGCATCAGCCTCACTCCCTTTTCTATTTTCTTCAGATCCATCGTTTTCACGGGCTTCCTCTTCCTGTTCAGAATCATCATTGGAAGAATCGTGTGTTTCTCTGATCTCTGAAATGGATTGAATGGATGGTATAGGGCCCATATCAGGGCGCAGTTCCCGGAATATGACATTTATCTCACCGCTTGAAATCGTTTCCTTTTCCAAAAGCTGATCAGCCATTCTCTCTACAATGTCCCGGTTATCTTTTAATATTTCAAGAGCGACGCCGTATGCTTCCTCAATGATCCTCTTGACCTCTGAATCGATCATTCTGGCTGTATGCTCACTGTAATCCCTGGTCTTGTTAAATTCCCTTCCGAGAAAGATCATGTCGCCCGAATCTGCGTGTGAAACGGGACCGAGTTCCTCGCTCATTCCCCACTCACAGACCATTTTCCTCGCAAGTTCTGTTGCCTTTTCCAGATCATTCCCTGCACCGGTGCTCAGGGTATCAAGGAAGAGAATTTCAGAAGCCCTGCCCCCCATCAGTGTGGCAAGCATACTGACAAGTTTCTTTTCGGTATAGGAGTATCGGTCATCGGATGGAAGAAAACTGGTCACACCCATTGCCATTCCCCTTGGAACTATTGTGATTTTGTGAATTGGATCCGATTCAGGGATAAATAAACCCACCACTGCATGTCCGCTCTCATGGTATGCCGTACACTTCTTCTGATCAGGGCTGATAACGATACTCTTACGTTCCAGACCAAGTATGATACGGTCAATCGCATAGTCAAAATCTTCCTGTTCTACTTTCTTTGCGCCTCTTCTTGCCGCCCTTAGCGCTGCCTCATTGGCCAGGCTTTCAAGGTCGGCTCCGCTGAAACCGGGAGTACTTCTTGCAACCTTTTCAAGGCTGACCTTCGCATCAACTGGCATTTTACGTGTGTGTACTTTCAGTATTGCTTCCCGGCCCTTAACATCGGGCATACTTACGACTATACGGCGATCAAATCTGCCCGGCCGCATAAGTGCAGGGTCAAGGACATCGGGACGGTTTGTCGCTGCCATTACAATAACCCCGGCGTTCTCTTCGAAGCCATCCATTTCTACAAGAAGGGCATTGAGGGTCTGCTCCCTTTCATCGTGTCCCCCTCCGAGCCCTGCTCCTCTGTGTCTTCCCACAGCATCGATCTCATCGATAAAAATAATACATGGCGCCTTGGATTTTCCCTGTACAAAAAGGTCTCTGACCCTGCTGGCTCCTACTCCTACAAACATTTCTACAAAATCGGAGCCGCTCATTGAATAGAATGGAACCTTTGCTTCCCCCGCAACTGCTTTAGCCAGCAGGGTTTTTCCTGTTCCGGGTCTTCCGACAAGCAGTACGCCCTTGGGGACCTTTCCACCCAGACGGCGGAACTTGTCAGGTTTATTAAGAAATTCAATCACCTCAACCAGTTCTGCTTTTGCTTCGTCTGCTCCGGCCACATCCTCAAACGTAACCTGAGGTTTGTCACTGGAAAAGAGCCTTGCCCTGCTTTTGCCGAATGAAAATGCCTTGCCGCCCCCTCCAGCTCGTCTCATGAAATAGATGA
>JAIOSX010000153.1 GCA_021107345.1 Candidatus Aegiribacteria sp. | reverse complement strand
AACGGTATCAAGAACGTGATCTGGAGAAGGCCCTTAAGAAGGTGAAGAAATGAAAGCAAGCGATAAATACCTCAAGATTGTGGAGTGGTCGGAAGAGGATCAATGCTACGTTGGCTCCTGTCCGGGGCTGATGCTCGGAGGTATACACGGAAGCAATGAGACCAGGGTTTATGAAGAGCTCTGCCAGGCAGTGGACGAGTGGATAAGGCTGTATCAGGAAGACGGCGATCCTCTTCCCGCCGCGACTGCGGGGAAGGACTACTCAGGCAAGTTTGTAGTCCGCGTGGGAAAAGAACTCCACAAAACTCTCGTGGTGGAAGCCCTCCGTGAAGGAGAAAGCCTGAATTCCTATTGTGTGCATTTGCTGCGTGAGCAAGGAACTCGATACGGGGAGAAAAAGTCGGAATCAGGCGACGCTTGACAGTGCGCCAGATCCGCAGCGATATGAAGGATGGAAGATGGCCATAAATGCCAATGACTGAGCTGTTTAGAAGATATTGATAATCCCAGTGTACAGTATGTAGCAGAGGAAACCGATTATTCCGATGACTGCGAGAAGTGTAAGATACCGTACGAAGGTGCGGAGGATACACCAGATAGGTTTCCAGCCTGCACATTTGAATTGATCATCGAAGGTATCCGGTAAATTGGACAGGGGCCTTTGCAGGAAGCGAGACCAGACTCCATCTTTGGAGAGGTAACCGGTCATGCGGTTTCTTTTGAAATAACCGCTATGACCGAATTCCGGGGATCTTATGTTGATCACTTCCTCAGATTGGAATCCCACTCTGCCTCCAGGCCCGGAATCGGGGATGAACAGCTGACTGAATCTGACCGGTTTATCTTTGCCTGCTGTGTGGTTCAGGATGGCTTCAATTTGTTTGTCGTTTATGAGTTTCATCCAGTCGAAATCCGGTCGGACTATGCTGCCCAGTAGAATCAGCCTGCCTATCTTAATATCAGGATGTTCTTTAAGAGCATGTGCAATCAACCATGTTCCGAAGCTGTGCGCAATGACATGTGGCCTCAGTCCTGCGTTATCGGGGTCGGCTGCTTTGGAGATATTCCTTAGTTGTGTTGCCAGTATTTTAACTCTACGTTTCTGAAGAAACCCGAGAGTTACACCTATTCGAACCAACCCATACTTGTAGACGTAAACCGGGATTGAATACTTCTTGATATGGCTCAGTTTCCAGACGAGATCTTCCTGCCATGGACCTCTGGTGTTCATGCCGTGTATTACCACAGCCCATCTGATACTCCGGCTGGGATCAACATTGAGCTGGAAGTACTCTTCCACCTCCAGGTCCGATCTGTCGACGTAGTCATTTTCCGCTTCGCAATAGTGCCCATTCTCGGAGCCCGGGTCTTTTATCAGTTCTCCGCAGAAAGGACATCTCAATCGCTGCTTGATTTTGATAACGCTTTCTTCCTTCGAAAGCAGCTTCAGGAATTCCATGACATCTTCTTCTGCGATTCCAGTTTCAGATACTATTTCCTGAGGCTTTATTTCAGATATGGCTGCATCCAGCACTTTGTTCTTGATGCACTCGACCAGATCTGCATCGAAACCTCCGCTGAGATATCCTTTCCAATCACACATTAGAAGCCATTTCCGCTATTCTGTTTACTATGTTCCAGATATCCGTTCGTGAGCACATATGTCGTATTTTGACCCAACCTAAATCACCACGAAGATCAAATCGGATCAGGTCTTTTCTTGAAATCGTAAAATTATCGTTATCGCGTACAACGAATATTCCTCTCTCACCCTTGAATTGGTCTATTGGCACCGCGAAACGCACTTCTCTGACCGCGGCGACACTCGAGTATTCTCTTTCGGTTGTGCTGCCAAAATCAACATAAGCTCCACTGGACTCAAGCCTTGCTCCTTCTGAAACAAATCCCGCACCTGAATCTGTCGGTGTTACCGTTTCCTGATCCAGCTGCCTGACAGCTTCCCCGATATTTACCGGTTTCAGGTATTTCGGATCGATGAACTTCGAGACTTTGTCTATAACTTCATTCTTTATACTTCTATGATCCTTTTTATTCCATGGTGTCTGCATAAGAATAGCAGCGTACCTGCTTCCGCGAGGCCAATCGAATCTTGTGACGGTTCTCTTTGCAACATGTCTGAATGCATGAAGATCGAAAATGTCAAATCCGATTTTTTTGTTCAGCTTATCTTTATCTTTATCTCTTAACAGAGAAGTACGACCTTCGAACCAGACTAATCTGAAGGACGTCTCATCACAGTAGATACCCACCAGTTTTCTTTCAGCCGGGAATACCTGCGAAGGTGATACATTCCATTTATCACCTAATCCCGCTTCTACTGCCCGAGTCCTGACTGATTCGATATCATGCCATCTACGATCTTCAGCTACATCATTATCGACCCTATAAACATAGATATGCTGGTTACCCCAGCCTTCCACTTCGTTCAGCCATTCGTTCAGAATGCTTTCTGTAAGGATACCATCATCAATCGCCTTGTTGAGATTATTCAGGAAATCAGTTTTTGTTGCACCGATCTTCACTTTTATCTTTCTTAAAAGTTCTTTGATGAATGAGTTTCCCTGCGCAAGCAGTATTCCGTCAACCAGCTTTTCCAGATCAGTATTTTCAGGCATTGTGTAATTCCTTATCAATTATCTTTGAACATATCACTGAGAGTCACATCATTGGAAACTAATTGATCATAGTAGCTATTCTTCTTGATTCCATTTGAAGTTACCATTGTTAGGAATAACGTTTTATTTATATCAGTTACATTTCTGAAGATTCTTTCTCTTTGCAGCAAAGTCTCAGCATAACTCTTGCTAATTGCATATTTTGATCGGTAGTATTTCATCTCACAGATGTTGATACATTTATCAGCTCTATCAATGAGAAGATCTATTTGTGCGCCCCTGCCTTTGTTCTTTCCACCTCGATGATGCCATACATATGATTCGGAATGAATTCCACTAATTCCAATTGTTCTTTTGATCTGGAGTATATGTTTCAGACAAAGTCGTTCGAATGCAAGTCCAGACCATGTATTCCACTTTGGGGTTCCATACAATCCCTGCCATCGTCTCTCTGCTTCTTCTGCAAGAAAGTTTGCATCGTAGCGAGTAATCCAGGTATGATGAAATTGACAGAATTCATCCGTTAACTTGTATAGAGCCTCCCTGGACTTGTATTTGAACTGTGGATACCTAGTGATGAATCCCGATTCCTCCAAAGCATGGAGAATCCTTGATAATGTTCCACCCGATGCAATCCCGGTGATTCTGGATATCTGATCTCTAAGCAGCCCGTTTGAAGAATTGGCCAGCGCTTTTACACATCTCTCATGTCCTGCAGGATCCTTGAAGAGTGAAACAAACAGATTGTCATACTCTCTGAAAAGACCACCATCTCTTGAGAAACAGAGGTATCCTATACTTTGTGTTGCGGACATACCTTTCTCAAGCATATTGAGGTAATAAGGTATCCCACCTATAGTCATGTAGATCTCAGCAATCTGATCTTCCCGTATAGTGAAGTGCTTTTTCCTGAAATATTCCCTGACTTCATACAGATTGAACGGATATAGTCTAATTCTACCTGTCAGTCTGTTATGAAGCCCTCCATGACTTCCGATGATATTGTCGAGGATCCAGGATGATGCTGAACCGCATAGGATAACCAGAATATTCTTACGTCTCGAAGCCCACGAATTCCAGAAGTACTCGAGTGCGGGCATGAAATTGCTCTTCGAGCTTGAGAGCCAGGGAAGTTCATCAAGGAAAATCACAACTTTACGATTGACTTCAATATTGCTTATACCTCTTATCAGAAGCTTGAATGCTGTATCCCAGTCCTTCGGAGGGGTAAGGCTGAAATCCTGATTGAATGTCTCTTTGTAAGATTCAACGAAGTGACCAAGCTGTATTTGAAGATTTGCACCGCTGTTACCTGTCAACTCGAAGTACAGGTCCGAGTTCCTGAGAATCTCTCTTACAA
>JAIOSX010000274.1 GCA_021107345.1 Candidatus Aegiribacteria sp. | reverse complement strand
CAAAGAGAACTGAACAGCCGGGTTCTTTATTCTATTACTCGTCATGTTTCCTGCAGTGGCAGTAGCGATCTGCTGTCCCATCAGGCTGTTCATCGGATAAATGATAACCATAGAGCTCTCTTCCTTTGATATATCAAGCAGGGCCTGTATCTGCCTTAATTCCATGGCATTGGGCTGAAGAGCAAGTAATTCCGAAGCCTCTTTCAGGGATGTAGCTACAGCCTTCTCTGCCTCTGCCTGTATCTTCTTTGCCTTTGCTGCACGTTCCGCACGGGCTATAACCGCAAGTTCTTCGATCAATGAAGTCGGTGTTCCCACATCGGTTATGCGGACCGCCCGGACATTCACACCGAAATCCACGGCCGCTGCGTCTATGATCTTCTTCAGGTCGGAGGCGATACGATCCGTTTCGCTGAGAAGGGGTCGAAGATCATTCCCGCCTATCGTGCTCTTCAGAGCTTCCATGGATGCCCATTCGGTTGTTTTCCAGTAATTCTGAACATCGATAGCGGCCTTTTCCGGGTTTTCAACCTCAAGTTCAATGGCAGCCGTAACATCGATGGGAATGTTGTCTTTGGTCAGTGTCTTTGTTGCCTTCACCTCGTAGGTAGTTATCCGGATATCTATTGTCCTGGCAGTAGAGTAGATGAAAGGGGGCACAATAATGACTCCGGGACCCCTGGCTCCAACTGATTTTCCAAGTCTCAGAAGTACTATTCTCTGCCATTGCGGGATAACGAAGAACATCTTAGCGAACACGTTGGCAAACCATAGCAGTGCGATGGTTTTTACGGCTATCCAGATGTACAGGGATTCAAATTTGTCAATATCAGACCATACCAGCAGCAGCCAGAGTGGTACGAGAATAATAAGCCTTACTAAGTTTCTAATGAAGTTCTGAACCGGATTGCGTCTGAGCATAGTTCCCTCCTGATTAATCAGCACTGTTACAATTTTTGACCTGTCGCTGTTTTATACTATCAGAGTGAAAAAGTCATGTCAATTCATGAGAATTTCTGCTCTACTTGATTTGACCGTATCAGGTGTTCCTGAGTATTGTATTTGTTCACAGGAAAAACAGTCACAGGGAGGAAATATGAACTATCAGAAATTCAGCGAGAACTGGGAACAGGAATGGGGGAAAACAGAACTTGGAGCAATCAGAGCATTCTTGATAGGTGTCATCGAATACCTTGATAACCCGGAAGAGGGCAGCAGAATGATCGCACTTACCCTCCCGGAGCAGTACCTGTGCCAGGATGGATCACCGGGCAGAGATGCATTTCTGGAATACTTCAGCAATGATGGCGGCAACAGCGCAAAGTCCTACCTTGGTGGAACCCCGGAGAACAGCTACAGTTACGATTACGATCACTCTCTTGAAATGCTTGCGAATTCAGTCAGGGGCGATTGGGAATCAAAGATCTTCATCCAGAGTGGCGGAAAAGACATGCCCACACCGGTACACCTCAGGAAGAACAGCGATGGTATCTGGAAACTTTTCAATGTCAGTTCTCTTGCCACCGGGGTTAAAAGAATCAAGAGCGGCGATTTCTAGAGTGTTCTGATAAAGAGCTGATATGAGGAATGGAGGGGGGCGGATAAACCGCCCCCCTTTTTTTAGAGCACTATCTGTTGGAGAGAACCGTGAATTCAATCCTTCTGTTCATCGCTTTGTTCGATGCGGAAGTATTGGGAACTACCGGCTGGGCTTCTCCAAATCCCATTGTGGTCAGCATGCGCGCAGGTACGCCCCGCTGAACAAGGAAATTGAATACCGAAGCAGCCCTCTGCTCGCTGAGGGTCTGGTTGTAGCTTGAGCTTCCGTCCGAATCTGTGTGTCCGGCTACCTGGACCATGGCATCAGGGTTGGCGTTGAGTATCTCAACCATATTGTCCAGAATGTAGTAGGATTCGGGCTTGATGTTGGCGCTGCCGCTATCGAAGTAGATGTTATCGAAGGAAAGAACCTGTCCGGTAATAAGCGCGGGCTTAAGGACAAAGTCAACTATTGAGGTCTGGTCAGCTTCAATGACTACTATGTCAGAAGAGGATTTGTAGTCATCCGCATCTGCACTGACTGTCCAGGTTCCTTCGGGAACGTCGAACAGGAAGATACCTTCTTCGGTGGATTCGAACGTTATGGTGGTATCCTCAAGCTCTACTGAAATGGTTGCCAGCAGAGGATCTCCGTTCTCGAATTCGGTTACGGTACCGGCAATCTGACCAAGGCCTGCCTGCGGTTCAAGGCTGAAGTCCAGAACAACATCCTGTGCTGCTTCAAGGACCACTGTAGCCGATGCTGCCTTGTAACCTATGGCAGCTACTGTTACAGGAATACTTCCTGCGGGAAGAGTAGCGGAATAGAATCCTGTTTCAGAATCGGATATAGCTGCAGCAACAGCGGTTCCAGGGAAGGATACGGTGGCCTCCACCGCTTCTCCCTCTTCCGCATCTGTGATCATACCTGATATGGTTCCAGTTGTTACAGGCTCTCTGATAAGCAGATCACTTGAGAAGGCTATGCTTCCTGAAACACCCCAGTCCTGCGTTCCACCATCGGGAAGAGGAGCTCTCTGTTCTCTATCCTCAATGTCAACGCTTCCGCTCTGGTAAAGACCATGACCGAAGTCAAAATACTCCAGGTCAAAGGCAGTAAGACCCATGTTGAAGCAGAAATCCATGATGACTCCGCCGCCGGAGAACACACGGATTCCAGGGGTGAAGTAAGCTACATGGTTATAGCTGTCTCTGTCGAGATACTTTTTAAGAGAATACTCAGTATAGAGAACAGCGAACTGGGTCGGGAATTCAAGGGCAAATCCGAAATCCAGCGCGTTATCATCAACAACAGAGCTTATAAGTGTTTCATTTGCATGCGTCCTGTGCCCTGTACTGTCGAACAGAAGCCTGTAATCATTAAAAGTTACTGTCTGCTTGTATTTGGAGTAACCGACATTAACATGCAATCGTAGCGGTGTTCCGGGCCAGACATTGGCCATGTCCAACGAGATCAGCCCGTCTACACCCATGCTTGTGTGCCCGGTTGAAAGACTGGGCTGGCGCATGTTATACATGGGAGTTCCGTCGTCAAATCTGCCGTCATACTCCTCACACTCAACTGTCTGGTTACTCGATGGGGCGAACGCGAACCAGTTGTCAAGTCCGAGCCAGAGAACTTCAGTGGATGGAGTAGGCGTGAAACCTGCCTTGTAACCAAGCATGACATCACCCATGCCGTGAACACCGTCCCACTGGCCTATGGTTTCATTTCTTGGAGGTGTGAGATCAAACTCGTAGTACGTGCCGACGTAGCTGATTCTTGCGGCAATTTCCAGAAAGCTGGTAATACCGTAATCAAGGGTAAAGTATCCCTGAGACAGATGCTCGGAATCCTCTACGCTGATAACGGTATCCGACGCGCTTCCCTCCGGGTGGTAGTGAAGATCATCGTACTCGTCCGAACTGCTCCAGTATCTTCCTACGATGCTGAATGACATCTGGTTAGCCCCGATGGTCCTGGCGTCAAGAACCCTGTTAACTCCTCTGAACCCCATGATAGAGGGCATAGAGAATGCGGATCCCGCCGCAAGCAAAAGCGTCAGGATCAGTATTAAACTCCTGTTTTTCATTGTACCTTCCTTTCGTACAACACTGGTTATGACTTGCGCAAAGACAATTATGCTATTAGAAAAGCATTAGCTGTATATGTCAACTGTTGAAGAATATAATATGTTTTCTGCACAAAGCTGGAAAACTACTTAAAGAAAGGAACTTTCACATGTCTGGATACAGAATTCTGATTTCAGTTATTCTTCTAACCTGCAGTATTGCTTTGTCTTACGATCCTCTGTATTACAACAATCTTACGGAAGCCCTCCGTTCCATGCAAATGGACGGAGACGTTGCCTTCGGGTATTTCGTAGCAAATAACTACTGGAGGACGGATACCCTTGGCAACAGCGAGGAATACGAATACGATACGAGTCTTGGCGTTATCAGATTCCAGTTCCTTGGCAGGTATGCACTGACTAACAGTCATACTCTGTCGGTTGTTATTCCCGGCTTTATTCAGCTGCAGGGTCCTGGAGATTCTACGGGTATCGGGATTGCGGATCCCTGGATTTCCCTTGATGGATGGCTTACCAGGGAGCCAAGGCTTTTTGCGAGGGGAGCCATCAGGCTTCCCCTTAAGGGAGCTCTCGAATCGGGAGACTATTCAGAAAGCGACAGGCATTTCGCCTTTGACGGAGCCTTAACTGTCGTGAGCCCTCTCTCAAGTGGTTCTGGCGTTAGTATCGAAGCGACTGCCGGGCTCAGATATTACCTGTCAGCCTGGGACATGCTTCATGCCGACAGAAGAGACTCGGCGGAAACCAAACCTCCAATCGAGCTACGGCTCACCGGTTTCTTCGTTCTGCCGGTCAACCCGGAACTCTGTCTGAGATTTGGAGGAGAAGTAGCTACAAGAGGTGAAACTCAGGCCTTGATTGACGGAAACTGGACTGGTCAGAACGGAAGCGAATTCAATTTGCGGGATCTCCGTGCAGGAATCTCGTTGAACAACGAAGGTCTTAACCTTACGGCGGAAGTATTCTACCGTCTCGGAGGAGAGAACACAGCCAAAGAATGGGGACTGATGATCAGCGGTACAGGTCTTGATTTCACCGATCTATTCAGTACCTCAACCAGTTCTTCAGGTACAAGATGAAAATATCCCTTAAAGCTGCTGCAATAGTCCTGCTGATTATTACTGCTGTTGCAGCACGGGGTAACAGTACTGGAAAGAAGTTGATCGATACGGGAAGGGGATATATCGAACATCTGGCTGCAGGAGAGATTGAGGAAGCATACTCTTTCCTTTCAGACAGTCTTGCTGCTCTTCTGACACCGGGTATCCTGGGTTATCTTGAGGATGCTCCAGTCACAGGAAGTATTAGAACCGGAAGATCTGAAAATCGCGGATTCCATATTTCGATTTCTCTTGCTGAAGGCGGTTCAAGGACTTTATGGCTCAGACAAGGTTCAGATAGAGACTGGACTATAACCGGAGATACCTCTCTGGATAATATTCTTGGTAACGCAACAGTCATCTGTTCCGCGTACGCAAAGGAAACAGTTGTTCCGGCTCTCTCCGAGGGAATGGCCCCGGACGATTTTCTCTGTCCTGTAGTAAGCGGCTCCCACTATTACATTGAAGATGATATTCTATACTGTTCCGCCGGACACCTTGGAAACGGGCTCGATACCATGGGTTCGGCCTGCAGAACACTTAGGGACAGCCTGGCTGAAGTAGTCTATGAGTATATTGATGCCGGTTACGGGTATCCGTCCAATTTCGGGGAAATGTACGACCGGAGCGATGGCGTGTTCAGCCAGAGAGGCGGGTTTCATTGTCCGGACGATGGTTACTCATATTACGAGATTACCCTCGAAGGTATATATTGCCCTTATCACAGGGAAACATGCTTAATTGAAAGTCCGGATTTGCCGGAATTACCTGATTCCACTGAACGCTACGGAATCTGAATCGATGGAGATTTGAACAGAACCGCGTTGATCAGCACACAGGAAGATCTTAACAAACTTACGGATAAGCTCATGGATGAGAAGGCTATCGCTGTTGATACAGAATTTCATGGCGAGAGAAGATACTGGCCCGATCTGTTTCTTATCCAGATAGCAGACAACGATGGCCCCGTAGCTATCGATCCTCTGGAAATCGACGATCTCTCTCCTCTTGCAAGGCTTTTTGAATCCGAATCACCGATCAAAGTCATACACTCGGCCAGAAACGATATAGATGTTCTTATGCATCATCTGAACGTGGAATT
>JAIOSX010000360.1 GCA_021107345.1 Candidatus Aegiribacteria sp. | reverse complement strand
TAAGAGGAAACTGTCAAAGAGGATAGCGAAAATTTCGGTATCTCTTTCCAGCAGGAATATACTCAGGGATATCCCCCCTACGTTAAGGGATGGAAGGTATGTTCTGCCTGTTATTTCTTCCAGGAAAAGCGACGTTCGAGGGATCGTTCATGATCGCTCCGAAAGCGGTGAGACAATTTTCATTGAGCCCTCGGAACTTGTCGAAGACGGCAATGCCATGAGGGAAGCCTCCCTGGATCTTGATTTCGAGAAGAGGAGGATTCTTAAGGAAGCTTCACTTGAGATAAGGGAACACCTGAACAGTCTTAAGGAATGTCTTGAAGCGTCAGCTTCCCTCGACGCAATTTTCGCCAGGGCTTCCCACCATCGAGAATATGGAACGGTTTTTCCCTCCGAAGGGCGCATGTCACTCATGAACCTGAAACATCCTCTGATACCCGGGGAAGAAGTTGTCAGCAACGATGTTGAACTTCCCGAGGATTGGAGGGTGTTGATCGTGAGCGGGCCCAATGCTGGAGGAAAAAGCGTACTGCTCAAGGCGGTGGGACTGGCCGTTGTCACATCTCAGTCCGGGATAGGTGCGCGAGTGGGCGTAGATTCCACTCTCCCCTTCTTCGGGAGAGTGTTTGTTTCCATTGGAGACCAGCAATCGATAGCCCAGCACCAGAGTACCTATTCCGCCCGCCTGCTTGAACAGCTTGAAATGCTTGAAACGCCCGGTGTGAGCTCACTTGCCCTGATTGATGAACCGGCTGCCGGGACAGATCCTCTTACTGGAGCTGCTCTGGCTGCCTCTGTTCTGGAGCATCTTTCCAAATCAGGCTGCAGGGTTATCGTTACCACGCACCAGGGGCAGCTTAAGAGCTTCGCACACGGGAAACCCGGCTTTTTTAATGGAAGCATGAATTTCCAGAATGATTCGCTGTTGCCGGATTACACTTTCGTTGCGGGAATCCCTGGATCTTCTTTTACACTTGAGATCGCCAGACGAATGAATTTCCCGGATTCCGTTCTGTCAAGAGCCCAGGAGTTATCGGGTGATTCATTCAGGATGGATAGAATGCTTGAGGAGATCACTTCCGCGAGGAAGGAGGTTCGGCTCCAGCTGGAGGAACTGGGCAGGGAACGCGAAGATGGCAGAAAATCGCTGCAGCGGAATGAAGCGGAACTCGACAGGGTCAGAACCGATCTTCTGATTCAGAAGAGGAAGATTGAGAAGGATTATCTTGAATTAGAGCACAGTGTGAATTCAAGGGCTGATTCACTTCTGGCCAGACTGGCCAGGTCCGAATCCCCCTTCGATAGGAGGGAGCTCAGATCGGAGATCAGGAAAGTATCCAGAATATCCCATAATCACAAGGGGAAATCCACTATTGACACTGAACCTGTCTCCGGGGATATAGAACCGGGAGACTGGGTTAATGTGAAGGGATGGAGCGGATGCGGAAAGGTCGATGAAACCGGGAAGGATCACGCCACGGTAATCCTTGGTGATCTCAGACTGAGAAAGCCCATTTGCGACCTTGAAAAGATATCACCTCCGGATGAGAAACCTTCATCCGCAGGATGGAGCATTCCGGTCACGGCTGAAACTGAGCTGGACCTGAGAGGTATGTCAGCCCTGGAGGCACTGGCCGAGCTTGATCGTGCCATAGATGATGGAATCGTAGCCGGTATTCCCTTTATTAATATCATTCACGGAAAGGGAAAAGGCATATTGATGAAGGCTGTTGTCGATACTGTACGGAAAGACGGTAGGATAACCTCCTTCAGACAGGGAAAACCCTCCGAAGGAGGGACAGGAGTGACAATAGTAATCCTGAATACAGCCGGGAAGAAATCATTGTGAGCGGGAAAAGCGGCTATTTCTCTAACGAATCCGTTGAACGTGTCAGGACATCGAGTGATATAGTTACCGTAATCGGCAGATATGTCAGCCTGAAGAGGTCCGGGAGAAGTATAAAGGGTCTATGCCCCTTCCACAGGGAGAAGACACCATCCTTCTTCGTTTCCCCTGAGAGGCAGATGTATCACTGTTTCGGGTGCGGTGCCGGTGGAGACGTGTTCTCATTTCTTATGAACTACCTCAGCTTCTCATTTACAGAAGCTGTAGAAGAACTGGCATCCGAAGCCGGCATCATGCTGGAAAGAACCGGAAGGGATACAACCAGAACCGATGTATTCAGGGAGATCCTTGCCCAGGCTCAAAGCTATTACAGGAAACAGCTGACCGGGAAGGTTTCCGCCGCTGCGCTGAAGTACCTCGAAGGACGAAAACTATCTGAGAGTGTAATAGAAAAGCTCGGTATCGGCTGGGCGCCGGATGAAGGCAGCCTCTCCTCTCACCTTCGCGAAAAAGGGTACTCCGAAAGTCAGCTCATTGAGTCGGGTGTGGCGCTGCGATCCAAAAGGGGCAGCGGGATATACGACAGATTCAGGGGCAGAATACTGTTCCCTATCTCCGACAGAAGGGGCAGAGTGATCAGTTTCGGCGGGAGACTGATAAAAGAATCCGCAACTGAAGCTCCGAAATACCTTAACGGCCCCGATTCACCCATTTACAGAAAGGGTGATTACCTTTACGGCTACAGAGATGCCGCAAGAGCATCACGGGACCTTGACATGGTCATTCTCGTTGAGGGTTATTTCGATCATGCCCGTTTTGTGGACGCTGGATTTGAATGCGTCGTGGCAACGTGCGGGACTGCTCTTACATCGCCCCAGGCCCGTCAGATGGGAGCTCTTGCATCTGTTTTCATATGCTACGACGGCGACAGATCCGGGCAGAGGGCATCTGTAAGAGCCGCCGAAGTTGTTCTGCAGCAGGGATATCTTCCCGGGATAATCGCTATTCCCGGAGGACAGGATCCAGACGATTACATACTCAAGATGGGCAGGGAATCAGTACTTGAACTGATTGGAAATGCCAGCGACCCCATCAGATACGCCCTTGATCTTCCTGGCGGCTGGTCTTCGGTGAGGGGTTCGGATAAAAAGGTCAAGGTTGTGAAAAGACTTGTTGAGATAGCTTCCAGCGCCACTGAGCCTGTTATAAGGGAGACTATGCTCAAAGTGATTTCTGAACAGACCGGTTACTCCATGAAAACGCTTGAGCTTGAGATAGAAGAAGGGGAGAGTAGAATAAGAAAACCTGCCGAAAGAAAACTGAAAGAGACAGAGCTTAACAACTGGGACAGCAGAATACTGGGTAATATCCTTCTTTCCCCTGAGGGATTATCGAACCCGCTGATTGACTTCATTATGGAAGATGATTTTCAAAGTAAATCGGGATCCAGAATATTCAGTGAAATTAAAAGACAGGCAGATTCCGGAATGGTGCTCTTTCAGCTTTCGCATCTTGAGGATAATGACAGTTCCATATGCGCTGGACTATTAACGGTTTATCCGGAACAGACTGAACCTGAGGACATTGAAAGACTGATGAAAGCAGTAAAAAGGAACAGACTTAAGGAGGAGCGTAAACAGCTGAAATCGCAACTGGATTCGGCTGAAAGTGATGGCGATATCCAGGAGCTGCGGCGCAGGATTCGAGAGATAAAAGACATAGAAAAAAAATACTACAAGTAAAGGAGTTCACATTTCCGATTTCAGCAGAAATCGTGATTGCTCGTCAAGTACGATTTTCTTCAGGGAGCTTGATGTGGTCTCTCCGTTGTCGGAGAAGGAGGAAAAGTACCTGATTACAGAGCAGGAAAAGGAAAGGTGCAACATGCTTGAATCAATCCTTTCCATTGAGCTTGGACGTCATCAGTTCTTCGAGCCTTTCAGGATGCTGCAGAATGGAGAGATCCCCGGGAAAAGAATGATCGACGAGTCCTTCTGGGGTATCGTTTACGGCCGTTTGCCTGATTCCAGGAGAAATGAACTCAGGGATATTCTTCGGAACATGAAAAGCCACTATCTCAATCGCGATTCAGTGCGTGATCTTCACCTTCTCTGGCATACAGTGGAGAACTTGGGAAGGGATCTTTTCGACGGGATCGAGAAGTGTAGAAAGCTTGTCAACCGGCGATCGAGCCTGATGAACCTTCTGGAAGACGATCCGGTTCCTGTTGCTGCAAAGGCTCTCAACCATGAATCACTTCTGAAGCCTGACATGCAGAACAGTTACAAGGCCTGGGAGCTTCATCCTCTCTTTTCATCCATCCAGAACGAACTGGACCTTATGGAGGTGAAGAGAGGTTCCGGTATTTACGAATACTCATCCGCAGCAAAACGTTTCCGGAAAGCATTCCAGAAGAACGCTGATATCCTTGAACGTTTCGTTGAGGCGAATCTCAGACTTGTGGTCTCCATGGTACGGAAGTACTATCCATGCAGCATAATGGAGGAGATGGACCTTGTTCAGGAAGGATGCCAGGGCCTTATGGAGGCTGTCAGGCGTTTCGATTACCACCGCTCCTGCAAACTGTCCACGTTTGCGGTATGGTGGATAAGGCAGTACATCATTAAAGCCATTCTCCGCCATTCCAGACTGGTTCGACTCCCGGTATCTGTACTGAAAGAGGATTCCTCTATAAACAGGGCAATCGATGATCTAACATTGGAAACCGGTCATAGGCCAACCCTGGATGAGCTTTCTGAATACATGGGTAGAAACAGGAATGAAATAGAACAGGTATACCTTACTACTGCGCCGCTTTTATCACTGGATCATACCGATGGAGAGCATGACGCAACGATAGCCGATTTTCTGGAGAGCCGTTTTCAGCAGCCTGATGTAGAGGCTATGCATAACGATACCAGAGAGAGGGTAGATGCCGCGCTTGCTTCCCTCTCCGACAGAGATAAGACTATAATCACACTGCGATTCGGGCTTCTTGATGATGAACCGTGCACTCTTCAGGAGGTTGGAAGGATTTTCGGTATCAGCAGGGAAAGGGTCAGACAGCTGGAATCAAGAGCACTGAACAAGCTGAAGGCGCACGGGCTGCTTTCGACACTTTCAGAAAAGGGATAAGAATGAGAACCACTGTATTCACTGTTCTATCAGCAATTCTTGCCTGCTGCTGTTCCAGCGTTAACGACGATAACCTGGAGGATAACAGATTTGTGGTACTGGGCCCGTCTCTTGTGGAGCTGATGTACGCTTCCGGTCTGGGCTCTCGAATAGTCGGGGTAGACAGATATACTGACTGGCCGGAAGAGACCGGGAATCTGCCGCAGGTTGGCGGTTACATCGACCCCTCACTGGAGCAGATAGTTTCACTGGAACCGACTTCAATTCATATCTCTGGAGAAAGCCCGGTACTCAGGGAACTGGCAGCAACTCTGGGGATACCTTTCTATTCCTACCGCTTCGATAACCTGGTGGATGTTTTCAGTTCCCTTGATTCCCTGGATGCAAGGTACGGTGCGCATGCAGCTGATTTCAAAGAGAAACTGCTGGAAAAGCTGGATTCACTGGAGGCTGAAATGGAGAGCACAGCTCCCGTTTCGGTAATGATTGTGATATATCATGAAAGAGGTTCGTCCAGTATGACCGTTGCCGGAAGGAGCACTTTTTTCGCGGATATCCTGATATCTGTTAATTGCGAAATATCCGCTCCGGGAACCGGCAGCTGGCCCATGATATCCGCGGAAGGTGTTATTGACCTCTCTCCGGATCATATTATCTGCCTTTTTCCCGGAAGAACGGATACGGCGGAAATTGCGGCCTCTGAAGAGGATTACCTGGCGGGGCTGGGTTTTGAACCCGGCCGGGTACACTGTCTTTTCGAGCCGTACATTATGATTCCAGGGGGAAGGATCGGCAGAATTGCTGAAAGGATATGTTCGTGCCTGCTCTGAATATCAGAGATCTAAGTGCGGGTTATGGAAGTAACAGGGTTCTGTTTGATATTAACCTTTCGATAGTACCAGGGGAGATATGCGGGCTGATCGGCCCCAATGGTGCCGGGAAAAGTACCCTTCTCAGAAGCATACTTCAGATCGGAGTTGATGTTTCTGGTGAGATATCCATATGCGGCAGCAGAATGTCTTCACTTTCGAGCAATCAGAAAGCCAGACTTGTATCATATCTTCCGCAGAACTTTAATCCTCAGTCCCGATTGACCGTTGCTGAAACCGTTCTCCTCGGCAGGCATCCATACAGAAGCGGCTGGGCTCTGGATTCCGGGGATGACCTTGAAACGGCTGAAAAATGTATGCTTGAAACGGATACATGGAATTTACGGGACAGAACATTCTCGAACCTTTCAGGTGGAGAAAAGCGGCTGGTACTGCTCGCATCGGCCCTTGCGCAGGAACCTGAGCTTCTTCTTCTGGATGAACCGGGCTCATCCCTGGACTTCAGGCATCAGCTTAACATGTGGCTGCTGCTGAAAAAGCTCTCCCGCAGAGGAATTGCCGTTCTTGTCAGCACACACGAAGTTGCGCTTTCCGGAAGGTATCTCGATTCAGTGCTTGTCCTTTCCAGAGGAAGATCCAGGGCATTCGGCAGCCCCACCGATGTCTTTACGACTGAGATCCTGTCGGAAGTATTCAACGTTGATCTTCTTGTCTCGCAGGACAGGGCAACCCGTTCCTGGGTAATCGTACCCGAAATAAAGCAATGAGCAGCAGAATCGCTTCGAGACCGTCATTAAAATTCTGGATCCTTCTTGTACTGTCCGTCATTCTGGCCGGTATTCTGTCACTTCTTGCAGGTCCAATGGAGCACCCCCCGGAATGGGTTATAATGAGACTCAGGCTGCCCAGACTTGTACTTGCTCTGCTTACCGGAAGCGCTCTCTCCATATCCGGCTGTATTCTTCAGTCCATACTCAGGAACGATCTGGCAACACCCTACACTCTCGGCATATCAGCAGGAGCCGGGCTGGTAGCCGGTTCAGTTATCGTATCGGGAATAATCATGCCGGTTATGGGCCTTGTTGCCGCCGGGACAGCGGGAGCCCTGCTGGCTGTTATTCTGGTATATGCTCTGGCTTACAGGAGCAGGAGGGGTGATTACGGTTCAACACTCCTTCTCGCCGGAATCACCATGAACCTTGTGGGCGCATCGATCCTTCTACTGTTCGAGTATTTCAGTGATGCCTCAAGGATTATGGAGATAGTACGATGGATGATGGGCGACATGGCGGTGATAGGATGGGGCAAACCTCTGTTTCTCCTGCCGCCGGTGATCCTGGGAATGATTGTTGTGATCACTAGAACCGGAGTCCTGAACCAGATATCACAGGGCGATGATATTGCCCATACCAGAGGCGTTCTGGTGAACAGAGAAAGGAATCTGCTGCTTGTATCCGCTGCTCTTCTTGCAGGATCAACCGTAGGGGCAGTGGGTCCCGTCGGATTTGTGGGGCTGATGGTTCCCCATATAATGAGGAGATTCGTCGGGTCTGATTACCGATACCTTGTTCCGGCATCAGCACTGGGAGGAATGCTGCTTGTCATTCTTGCCGATTGTCTTTCAAGGGTGGTTATCAGCCCCGCGGAGCTTCCAATAGGTATTGTGATGTCACTGATCGGGGGCCCCTTCTTCCTTGTACTTCTCCTGAGGGTGGGGCAGAACTTCGCAGATTGAAAAACTCCACGGAGTACAGTCGGAAATTCTAACGCTTGACTTGTACATACATAAGATGTACAATCAAACTATGAAGTACGAATGGAACCCGGAAAAAAATGAATGGTTAAAAAAAGAGCGAAATATTTCCTTTGAACAGATAATTTTTCATCTTTCTATGGGTGATGTCTGGAAAATAGCAGATCACCCTGACCCAATAAACTATCCTGGACAGAAACTGTATTTCATTGTTATTGATGACTATATTTATATAGTTCCGCATGTTATCGGAAAAGAATATACGTTTTTAAAAACTATTATTCCTAGTAGGAAAGCAACAAGAATGTATAGAGAAGAAAAGGAGGGCAAGCATGAAATACGATAAAGAGGAAAGACACATTATTGATTCGCTGGAAAAGGACAATATGAAGCTCTCTACTCCATCTCAAAAAGAAATTGAATCGATCAAATCAATGGCAAACAACACCTTTAAAAAGGACAAACGAATCACCATTCGCCTATATAGCCATGATTATATTGGGATTCAAAAAAAGGCTAGGGAAATGGGCATTCCTTACCAAACCCTTATTTCCAGCATCATACATCGTTATGTTGAGGGAGAACTGGAAATAAAAACAGGATAATGGTTCCCCATATAATGAGAAGATTCGTAGGGTCTGATCATATGAAAAAACTATTCCTGCTCTCATAAGCTTCTGATAGAAATCTCGCAACTCCACAGTATTCAAGATTCTTGTAATCAACCATTTCTTCGTGTTTCATTCCCATTAAATCCATTGACATTTCACAGATGTAGATCTTGATATTCAATTCCTGAGAGAGTTCCAGCATTTCAGCGAGCGTAACGATATTTTTCTTCTTCATCAATGACTTCATGATAGAAGTTCCGACGCCGGCCATGTTCAGTTTTGACAGTTTCAGATCATTAAATCCCGTTGGAAGAAGAAATCCGAACATCCTGGACATGAAATCTTTCTTTAACCTGATCTTTTTTCTCAGAGCAGTAGTTCCCCAGAATGTGAAAAACAGAGTAACCTCTGTTCCCATTGCAGCCGCTCCTGTTGCTATAACAAAAGCTGCAATAAGTTTATCCAGTGAACCGGAAAAAACAATTATCGATAACTTATCCCTGGGACTGTTCTTTTCCAGTAGTTCAATTCTATCCTCTAATTTCTGAATCTGCTCTTGTAATTTCTCCATAGTATTCTCTCTTTTCTCTTTTGTTGCTTTCTGTATAAAAATGAAAAACGCTGGATTTAAAATCAAACTACTGGGATATCTGATTTCACGATACCGGCATCATAATTAAAATAACAATCCAGCACATCATATCCAACCGGATTATTCTGTCTGAATGAAATATATTGATAAGATATCCGGGCTATCAGAAACCATTCACCAGGATTAACTCAGATTGGTTATAATTTTGTGTTGGATATTTGTTTGAAGAATGGAAAGGAATTCGTAAAAACGAATGGTGTTTGTATTCCGGATTACATGCCTGATTGCCTTGTTGCTGCCAGCCTCAGCACTTTGCTGGCAATGGGAGCAGATAGGGCAGCAGGGTGGATACTTCAAAGACTTTGCTATTCATCCACTGGATCCCAGGGTGATCTACGCAGGGAGTGACGATTCCGGGGGTCTATGGAAAAGCACTGATGGTGGACAGTTCTGGGAACTCATGACTGTGGATTGGCCGGATATGACAGCATGGTTCATCGAGCTGGATCCATCTGATCCTGATATAGTTTACATTTGCGATCCATATGGAAGATATGGCCTTCTGAAGTCCGAAGACGGGGGCCAAACCTGGCAGCAGATTACTGATGGTCTTAACACGCATGCCTCCAGAATGGTATCCAGGTTGGTTATCGCATCACCGAATGGAGATTCGCTCTATATAAGCACCGGACTGGACAGATATGGTGATCCACCGAAGCCTGGTGATGGCATATATGCATCGGTCAACGGTGGTCAGACATGGACGCCCACCGGTTTGCAGGGAAACACCGCGCTGTGCATGTGCAGATGCGGTGATGGTTCGCTTCTTGCCGGGCTTGAGGATCAGGGTCTGTACCGTTCTCTGGATGGGATAACCTGGACGCAGGTATTGAGCATTCCTGCTGATGGAAATGCCTGGCAACTGGATAGTATGGACGATGTGGTGGCGGCAGCAGTCAACCCCTATGGTATCTATCTCAGTGAGGATTACGGAGCGAATTTTGAGCTGAGTTATTCTTCCTTTTACACCGCGGACCTGTCGATATCCCGCACGTCTCCTGATGTAGAGATCTACGCATGCGTTTTCCCGGGCTTTTTAAAGTATACGACCTCCTCCGGGGAATGGGTGGATGTGATATCACCGCCACTCCCGGATGATCTGATGATAATGGGAGTCACAGCAGAGGGAGATCTGATATACTGCTCCGCTTTCGCCAACAGCCCGATCTTCGTCTCCGAGAACGGTGCCCAGAGCTGGTCTGAACTGCCGTCATCTCCCAGAGCGAGTTATCACAGCGGCCTGGCAGTGGATCCGTCAAACCAGGATCGCATCTTTGCAGCCAACCTGGGAAGCTACATGCCCTTTCTTAACATGCCCTCTCTATCCCGGACTACAGACGGTGGTGTGACCTGGACCAGGCTGGGGCCTGTGGCGCACTGCCTGTTTGTTCACTTCAGCCCTGGCAGTTCCGATACAATGTACTGCGGCACCTTTCGCAATGGCGCCTTCAGATCCGATGACGGTTTTTCTACATGGGCTGTTATACGAGAGGGAGACAAGATCGTCTTCGATCTTGAAGTCGACGATGACAATCCTTCTGTTCTGCTTTTATCTGAGTTGGATATCGAACAGGTCACGGTTGGTGTTTACCGTAGCACCGATAGCGGCGTGAGCTTCGAACTGGTGCTGCCGGTGGTCTGTTCCAGGTTACTGCATGTAACCCAGTCCGATAACTTTTACGCTGCCACAACTCAGGGGCTCTACATGAGTATTGACCAGGGACAGTCATGGGACTTCAAGGGTTTATCATCCTATTACCTGATGTCACTTGAATGGGGTGGCGGCGAGTTGTTCACCGGAACCGAAACCGGGGAGATCTTCCGGGTCGGTGCTACTTCGACAGAAGATATCTCAGGCAACTGGGACAAGCCTGTCTGTGTGACCGATCTCCTGTTTGTTGGGGATGTTCTCTACGCAGGTCTGAATGGCGCAGAGGTCGATACTAATTTTGTGATGCGTGGCGGAGTGTGGCGAACAGCGGATACTGGATATACCTGGGAGGATCTTACCGGTGATCTTCCTGTTGATCATGTATATGGCGACTCACCCATGGTACTCAGCGGATCAGCCCTGCTCATCTCAACCTACGGTGGCGGAGTCCAGAGATTAAGCGATCTACAGCACATCGAGACGCCGGATACAGGAATTGGTTCTGATATGTCCGAATTAGCCGCATTTCCCAACCCTTCCATGAGTGGGTTTACATTTGAACTGCACAATTCTCAGCCCAGTTCTTTACAGGTTGCAATACATGATATAACCGGGAGACTGCTCAGACAGTGGGCTGTAGAGGATGTTCCGAGAGGCACAGTAGAGCTTTATTGGGATTGCCGCGACTTGACTGGAGATGTGGTTCCAGCGGGAATGTATCTTTGCTCTGTTGTCTCGACCAAAGACCAGCACCGATACTGCAGAATGGTCTTTATAAGGTAAGAGTGGCCCGGGAGGGTAATCGAGTGTGAGCAGAAAGTTTCCGAACCACATCCGGAACCCCGTTATTGATCGAGTGATCCCGGTTATTTCTTAATGTACGGATCGAACAGGTACTTTATGTAATCGAGGGAATCCTCTATGACAAAGGGAATGGCTTTGGCGTAAGTATCCAGTATTACAATAGCATTTATCGGAGAATCTGCTTCACTGGCTGCCCTGAGCCTTCTGGCAACCGAGCAATTCACTTCCTGAATGTTATCGTATATCCTTTTCAGCCCTTCCAGCTGAAAATCCGCTTCTCCGCCTTCTCTGTGTATGAAATACTGCGCAAGAAGATAGGTCGATACAGCCCGGTAGACGGTTTCATCCCTGCTGGCAAGCGGGAGGTGAAAACGCGCCATAGGCTTGAAGTATTCCGTATGAGGACAGCCGGAAGTTGCTATCAGCAGCCCCATCAGTGAACTCAATCCCATTTGTGCGGAGGTTTGCTGAGATATGTGTCTGTCCTCTGTAAGAACTTCAAGATGTATTCTGTCGTAGGAAAGTACATGGTCGAAATGCTCCACGATATCCACTATGCTCAGCGCGAGTGGACAGTACTTGTGACTATCCGTATCAAGCGGACAGTTGGGACACTGATGAAAACCCAGCTCTGTCCATGCCGGAGGTATTTCAGGAACTTCCGTCAGCAGAACGAGCCTCTCCGGATCCAGCTCTACACGGAACTCCTCGATCTTTTCATCGGACAACCTGAAACGGTAATCGATAACAATGCTGTTCATAATTCCACCATCTGTACAGAATATTCACACTATGTAACAGTTGAATACTAATTCCAACCGTTATGTTAGGAAAGTAATAACATACTATTTCATAACTGACATATCAGCTTGCTTCTCAGAAAATCACAGCTTCACAAACCTCACCGTAGCTGACCGTTCTTGAACAACTCCCCGAATGATGTATGTACCGGTGGGAGCTTCACCCCCGGAGGAATCACAACCGTCCCATATGAAACTACTTCCGTCCCGCTCAGAAAGCACCCTAACAACCTTGCCGGAAAGATCATACACAAAAAGCTCAGCTTCTTCAGCGTATAAGGAAGGAACTTCGATGGATACCCCTCCACAGGAAGGATTGGGAACAGCGGTAATGACAAACTCCTGTAAAT
>JAIOSX010000214.1 GCA_021107345.1 Candidatus Aegiribacteria sp. | reverse complement strand
GATCTTAATTGATCCCAGTATGAATATTCCTATCTCATTACATTTAACTTATCACGCTGTCGATAGAATTATTCAGCTTCACTTTAAACTCAGCCAATGGACTTTGTAGGTTTCCTCGAAGCCAAGTTTTCGAGCCAGGTTGATCGATTTGATATTCGCTTCTTCTATCTGAACAAACGGAATTCTTCCCTGTTGCCGCAGCTGTTGAATCATATGCACAGTAAGATCGTATGCGTAGCCCTTTTTCCTGTGAGTTTCAAGTACATGAAGAAATCCAATGGCGCTGTCATCGTGGGTCAATACCCACGCTACCAGCTGTCCCGACTTCCGGATACCGGCGCCTGTTCCACGTTGAATACGTTCACGGATGTAGTCCGGTGATGAGAAACTCTGATAAATCGAATTCTCATGCAGATACGGGACATCGTCAACTGATAATGGTGTTATTCCAGTCAATGGTATATCAGAAAAGGTTACTTCTTCAGGCAATACCAGTTTCATGCATGATAGCTGCCACTCGATTGAACGATGTGAAGTAAGAACGGGAAGCATCCAGTCTTCAATCACGGCGAAATACCTGTCCTCATCAGTCAATCCTGCTGAAAGAGCAAGGAGTTCCTGTTCATCGGGACTGCTTATATACACCCATCGATGATCGCTTGTACCTCGCATAAGAACGGAATTGCCTGTTCGGTCAAGAGTATGAACAGGATTGTCTTCCATGAAATAGAGCATATTCAGATTTCTGATAATGTCTTTCTTCAGAAATCGTTTGATTGATTCAATTTGCATCTGTGATTCCGAAAGGGAACAGGTCATTGGTTATTTATCTTTCCGCGTTCATCAGAAATCCCGCTGATTCTGAAAGTCCTGTTAGCTCAGTGTACTACATTATAGTAATATTGCATCCCGGTCATTAACCTAACATATACATACCAAATCACTATTGTACAGTATCTTACTATTCTACCTGAAAAACTATTGTGGATGTCCTTTATTCTATTTCTACCGGCAGGGGCGTTGTTCCGCAGGAAAAATTGAAGTAAACGAATGAATTTCGACTGAAAGGATTACCACGTAATTCTGGGGTTAAGCCTCGGAAGAGCTAATCCAAACTGATCCGAATCCCAGATTTATCTATATTGAATCCAGATCATATACATTTCGGATAGCCTGTTCCATCCTCATCACCTCTCTATCTGAAAGAGAGCTGAAATGGCTCAAACGCTTATTCCTCGATAGATAACCGTTATTCTGTACACATAGTTTTATGAACAGACTGATCAGACGATCAGGCATGTCCACAATTCGACATAGAGCGTTTCTAGCGTTGTCATGGTTTGTCAGAAATGTAAGCTCTTCAACCAGCTCAGTATGAATGGTATTCTCGATAAATGCGAAAAGCGCTTCAGTCTGCAGCGTCAGGTCAATGTAACGATACCATACTCCGGTTTCATTCGTCACCGTCATCCTACCCTCATTATCCAGTTGATAATCAATAAGTGGCAACAATGGATTCGACAGAGATTCAAGCGAGGCATTGTATTCGACAGGATTCTTCAACATGGATGCTGAAACAGGAAAAATACATTGCGCTGGCGTAAAACCACGTAGAGCAAGGATGTTATGAATAAGGAAGCGGTGAATTCTCCCATTTCCATCATCGAATGGGTGAAGGAAAACAAAACCATATGAAATGACAGCAGCATGTACCACAGGATGAATACCTCCTCCAGAAATCCGTAGATGAGTATTGACAAGTCCTGACATCAGATCAGGAATATCATCAGGCTTGGGACATACATAGTGAATTTTCTCATGATCCCATGAGATTGTGGAGCTTATGTAGTTCTGTGTACGGCGATAGTCACTATCTGCAAATCGCGAATCAACTATTTGATTCTGCAGCATTATCAGATGGTTTTTATCGCAAAAATCCTCATGTTCCGAATTCCCCAGAAGTGAAACAAATCTATCCATACGATCAGCAGTTGGTGTGATATGTTCTATCTCAAACGATGATTTCGTTTCCTTTGTATAGAGATAACTCAGGGCTCTTCCAAGAATATCCGGTGGAAAGGATGACATGACTTCTCTACAGCTCTCCTGGAGGGAAGCAGTCTCAAAGTCAGTGAGAACTTCAGTACGCCTGACAATCGGGCAGAACTGATCATTTCCCAAAAAGTTATCCAGTACTCTCTGACGGGAGATGCGCTTGATCGAATCGGTTGTGTAATACTTGCTCGGTTCTAACACATAGAGGTAGTTTCCCTGTGTCAGGTCTCCTACCGGTAGTTGTGTTCCTGTTGTTTTCTCGAAGATGTACCATAATCGTCGCATGTATTTCCCAGTGGGCTTCGACTGAACAAAGCGAACCATCTCATCAATGCTAACAAGGTGAAATATCTTTGCCAGTATTGCCATATTCGTGCCGTCGTACTTCAGGGCAAATTCAAGGTGATCACCAAGGGAGTTCCCCGGCCAATACCTCGCTGGATATGTTTCCCGAACGATCCCTTCTTTCTTATCAACAACATGCCTGTTGATCATAGCTATGCATGAACGATGCCAGTTCGGAATTACATTCAAACTATATCGCTCAATCAGAGCAGTATATCCTGCTGGTCGGTCTGTGCTCCCGCTGTCCCTGTCAATTGTCATTATTCCAACTCCTTAAAATAAACAACACTATAAGAATATTCATTACATTTGTAGTGATGTCAAGAAATATTATTATCCATGGAGAATTGTACTGACAATATCCACTTTCCTCATGAATATCTGCTATTACAAGTGTGTTTTGATTACATCAGAAAACATGATATGAATTATCGTTAATATTCACCAGGAATATTAAGTCGGGTACACAAATCACATGATATATGGTTAGAAACAATGAAATACAATTAGATATATATATTTGCCGAGAATACTTGTTATGTCCATCTGAGTAATTCAAGCAGTATAACACGAGACAGCTTCCGATATAGCTTCACATTCCCATTTTTGCAGTTTCTCTATCTGAAGCAAAAGAATACAGTAGAGTGTTTACAGGTTTACCAGGGAGAAACCCTCCAATCATACGCTGACGGGGCGATTATTTGAGTAGGTATCCCGATAGGAGGTTCTATTCCGGACGAATACAACCACGAGTTTTAGATTATGCTGGTTTCCGGGAGTACCCGGGAACCACAAGTTTTAGGTTATGCTGGTTTCCGGGAGTACCCGGGAACCACGAGTTTTAGATTATGCTGGTTTCCTGAGATAGAAGTCGGTTAGCTTAGGAACAAAGCAGTCGGGCTTCATGGGTAAGGTTTGTACCAATGTGGGGGGTTCGCAGGGATCAGAGGGTTTTTTCATTGACGGCTGCGGAGTCCGGGTAGTATGGTCAGTTTCGGGTAGCGAAACTGGATGATATTGGGTCGGATATGCTGTTTTGGGTTATTTTAGTGAAATGGTGCAATCCAGTTTCCTTATAATAAATCACACTTCTGACGAACGGGAAACATGCGCGTAAATACCCTTTACGAAGGTCATTACAGGGCGCTTGAAGCAGATTGTCTCAAGCTGGCAGGCCACATTCAGTCCGAAGGTAAACGACTTACCATTGTATCGGCAGGAACCGGCCAGCTGGACAGGCTGAGGAAACTCCTTCTTGAAAATTCCGAAAATGGAATTATCGGAGGGATTGAATTCCTTCCCGGTATAAGGCATCTGGCTCAGAAAGTAAGCCCCGTTCCTGTACCTGTGGAAAAAGTGAGCCACTCCGACAGAACCCTCTTTACTCTCCATGCCATGCAGGAAGTAAAAAGGGGAGAACCACTGTTCGACCTCAGGGAGAACACTGAAACAGCACATTCAATGGGGACCTTCTTCGAAAATCTTTTCGAACACGGTATTACTCCCGAACTTTACGAAATCACATCAATGTCACTTACCCGAGGACAGTCAACTACCGAAAGCACTGTAGGCAGGATACTTGACAGTTACAATGAAGAACGATTGAAAGTGTATCTGTCGTGTGGGGATATGATACTGGAGCGGGAAATTCCTGACGGGATACCGGGAGCATATATCTTTTATGGATTCTACGACCTTAACCCTTCCCAGAGGCGCTTTCTGAAAAGGTTCTGTGAATCCGCGGAAGAGATATTCTGGTTCAGCCCCGTTTCTGAGAATTCACAGTGGAACAGTATCTACCTGCGCACCAGGCAACTCCTTCAAAATCTGGGAATCGGTTCCCTGATCAGGTCTGGAAACAGGAAGCAGATGAACAGCTTTGCCGCTTTCTTCGAGGCGCTTACAAAGCAATCCATACCTATCGTTCCTACGGAAGGTTTTAGAATAACTGCGGTTTCAGGGGAAATTGGCGCCTGCAGAGCAGCCCTGAAGCGTATTGGTGAACTGAATGCAGACAAAGGTATTGAACTTAACCGAATGGCAGTTGTACGAAGGAAACAGGAGGGGGAAAGTCTTGTCCGCCTTGCCCACCATGAGGGGATTCCTGTAAATGCTCCGCTGAAGACAAAGCTTTCCTGTCTCCCTGCAGGAACATTCGTTCTTAACCTGATGAAAGCAATCAGTACGGATTTCTATTATATCCATATTGAGAATTTGCTGACATCCGGGATTCTCATAGATGAATTTTCCGCTGATCCTCAGGAAATCATCAGGATTGCAGTGAACAGCGGTATCAGGATGGGTTTACACAGATGGAGGGACTGGTACTCTTCGATTCAGGAGAACAGCCGGCTTGGTTCATTTCTCAGAAAACTTGACACTTTCTTCAGCGGTCTGCAGAAGAAAGCACAATCATTGGAATATCTTAAGCATGTAAGAACTTTCTTTAATGAAACCGTTTCAGAATCAATACCCCGTTCTATCAGGGATTCTCTTTTTGATCCGGGTGTATTCAGATTTTACGAGGAAATATCCCAGGCTCAGTTCATCGATGCTCTCAGGCTCTATTATCAGGCGAAGGATATAGTACTCAGGGAGCCGAATCCGAATGGTTTTCGGGTTCTTACCATTGAGAAGGCAAGGGGAAGCCTCTTCGACAGTGTTCTGCTTATGGATATGGAGGAAGGGATCTATCCGGCGTCCCCCGATGAAGACCCGAGGCTCAGTGAAGAACTTCGCGTTAAACTCCAGATGACTCTGAAGACCGAAAGGGAAACAGAGGATGGTTTTCTTCTGCGACAGGCGGGGGAAGCTGCAGGAAAAAGCATGGATATTATCTTCAGGCAGACCGATAATGAAGGAAGTGAGATATCCCCTTCCCCCTTCATATCGAATCTTGTACATCCGGACAATGACCGGCCGGGGAAGGCTGTCTGGTTCGTAACAGAATCTTCATCTCCCCTTGCGCAGTTGGCCGGAGGGCTGCACCCCGGCCAGAGCCGAATTCTTGCTGCTAACGAGGGGAATTACCCTTTGGCTCCCATGTTTTCACGCGCATACACCGCGGAACGCTCAAGAATGAATTACGAAGGTTTTGATTGCTACGACGGCATAGTTGATCACTCTCCTTTAAAACCGGACAGGATCAGCCCCACTTTGCTTGAGGGTTATATGAGGTGTCCCTTTGCCCTGTTGATGTCAAAGAGCTGGAAAATTGGAAGAACCGAACTGACTGAGAT
This sequence comes from Candidatus Aegiribacteria sp., assembly GCA_021107345.1. The sequence goes on along the minus strand of JAIOSX010000214.1, from coordinate 323 downwards.
AGGCACTTCCCCCGAACCCATGATAAAGGGTCTGATTATTCATGCGGCGTTTGAGAAAATAGTGAAGGAACATGGATTTACCCCAACTTCAGAACAGGTCGACGCTATTCTGAGAGAACAGGCGTCTGAACATTCACTTGAGGGAAGACTGGGGTCAAAGTTCTTTGTGGATATTTTCATTGAGAAGCAGAGGCAAATAGTACTCTCCAGTCTTTCACAGCTTTCCGTAAAGGGCTGGATGTATGTCGATAGTGAAGTCTACCTGGAGGGCAATCTTGGAGAGATACCTGTTGCCGGAAGAATAGACCTTATCCTGGAGGATG
>JAIOSX010000087.1 GCA_021107345.1 Candidatus Aegiribacteria sp. | reverse complement strand
TGGCTACCGATTTATCGTAATCCTCAGCATTGAAACCGCCGTAGCAGTCATCCTCAGGGTTCAGGTCACGGTGTGCGACAAATCCGATTGCCGCAAGATTGTTCGCTATCCCCTGCTGTACAAGTTGCCAGGCGGGGATATCAGCGTCCGGCGAGTCACTTGTGTGCACATGCATATCGGTGAGCAGGTTCAAGTTGTTCCTAATAGGTTATAGCCAGCCCTGCCAGTATCATGCTTCTTGAAATATCAAGTGGTATGGAGAACTGAAAGAGTATGGATTCAGGAAGATATGTATTGTTCTCATTCGGGCTTCCCGGAGGTTTTAGCTCGTACTTGCATCCCATACGGATACAAGCGAAAAAAGTATTGTCCACTGAATCCCAGTCATGAGAACTATTCTCAGATTCAGGGATATTGGCCATATCAGGTCCATATCCAATATCGCTTCCAACAAAAACCTCAAGATCCCTGTCAAACATATGGCCGGCACATAGAGACAATCTGGGAAGCATCACCTGCATGGGAATCACGTAATTCATGTTTATCATGGCAGACAGTGCCGTAGGGTCTGCAGGGTGCATAAGATTGTACTTCACCATAGGGCCTACTCCATAACCGAAGGAAGAAATTCCAATATCAATCCTGTCGGTTGCACCTATAGCAAAATCCGCGGTGGGGTAGGTTTCAAGGTAATCAACTCTGTTTTCTTCGGCCTCACGTTTTGATTCGGCCGAGAAATATGCGGGAAGAGTGACTCCACCGGTTATTGTAAAATGGTCTTTCCCCAGGGTGTGTGCCCCCTGCATGACTCCGTAGTAGCACGATGAGAACAGCAGTAAAGAAAACGTTAATACAAGAATCATCTTGAGCATTTCAACTCCTTCTGTAGTTGGGTCAAAGATACATTACTGATTCAAATCGGCAATGCCTTTACCCGGAATCATAAATCCGGTTTAATGCAGTGGACTGAGGAAGAATCTTTTAGTATCTGTTGAATCGCACTGGAATTATACTGAAAGAGAGGATATCATGGGAAAGAAAGTAGCTTTTGTACTTAGCGGATGCGGATTTAAGGACGGCTCAGAAATACATGAAGCTGTAGCCGCGCTGATAGCCCTGGACAGCGCTGGTTACGAAGTCATCTTCACGGCACCGGATGTGGAGCAGACTGCCACGGTTGACCATAGCACAGAGAAAGCCGAGGCGGATGCCCGAAACGCGCTGAAAGAGAGCGCCAGAATAGCCAGAGGAAACATAAGGCCACTTTCCGCCCTCGGTCCTGAGGATTATGACGCTGTAGTATTCCCCGGAGGTTTCGGGGCGGCACTTACATTGTGTACCTTCGCTTCCGACGGTCCCGAATGCTCCGTAAATCCCGAAGTGAAGAATCTGATCAACGAAGCCCGCCTATCCGGAAAACCTATAGCTGCCATGTGTATAGCTCCCGTAATTCTTGCAAGGACAATACCCGGAGCAAGACTGACCATAGGCAATCACCCTCAAACGGTCGATGCCATTAACGCAATGGGCGCCGTTCATGTGAATTGTCCGGTGAACGAGTCTGTTGTTGATAAAGAGAGGAAACTGGTTACAACGCCTGCTTATATGCTTGCGAGCGGCCCCGCGGAGGTTTTCGAGGGTGCCCTGAGCATGGTCGAGAAACTCGGGGAGCTGTTCTGATATTTCGCATTGAATAAAAGCGGGGAAGCATATAAACTTCCCCGCAATTTTCTATGAACGATGTTTCAGAACCTCAGAATGCAGCTTTTATATCTCCCCAGGTACTGCGATGTATAGGAACATAATCAGGAGTACGTACGGTTGCGTGATCCGGAACGGTTATGCTCATATCATCTAGCCACACATCATCACCAGGATTTGAATATGTCCTGCATGTGATTACCAGACCTGTATGGCCGTCGACAACGGTCCATACATATGATGTTTCATCCCAGCCTGTTCCGGGACCGTAATCGGAATTGTAGCCTGCGCTTCCGTTATAACCGTTTATATCGCCGGGATCATCGTTCCAGTTACCTGATATTCTACAACTTGGAGAACTACCTGGTGTGGTATCGTATCGCCAGAAGCTACCCGTAACCTCATCACCGTCCAGAAGACCCACGACCCATGCTACATATGCCTGAGGGGTTCCTGAAGCCTGATCGTCCACCAGGTATAGAGATTGATCGCCGCCATGTACCTGAACGGTGGAAATGGAAGCGATGATATCGCCATATTGTCCCATTATGGTTGCTGTGCCCTCCCAACCGTAGTTCACCGTATAATCAGCAGTCGCTATTCCGGAGAAGACAAAAACTGCTAAAAGCGTCAGAATAGTTTTCATGTCGTTTCCTTTCCTGAATATGATTTGTTTCTATTTCAGAATGCCGCCTTTATATCCGCCCAGGTGCTGTTTTCAAGAGCCACCACGTACCCGGGGAACCGGATCTCTGCTCCATCGGGAACAGTTACGCTCATTTCGTCTATCCACACGTCATCACCGAGACTTGAATATGTCCTGCACTCGATTACCAGACCTGTGTGACCATCTGCAACAGTCCACACATATGATGTTTCATCCCAGCCGGTTCCGGGTCCATATTCGCTGTTACCACTCGCTGAGCCGGAGTAGACGCCTATATCGTTGGGGTCATCGTTCCAGTGTCCCCAGATTCTGCATGACGGTGAACCTCCTGGTGTCAGATCGTGTCGCCAGAAGCTACCCGTAACTTCATCGCCGTCCTGAAGGCCTACGATCCAGGCTATATATGCCTGGGGGGTTCCGTCTGGATGGTTGTCCAGTACATACAGTGATTGTGCACCGCTATAAACAGGACTTACAGAAATCGCAGCAATTATGCAAGTATCAGGATACATACCCAGAATTGTATCGGTGTCTTCCCAGCCATAGGTCTCGGTGAAGTCAGCGGAGGCCATCTGTGTGGCCATCAGAAGCAGTAAAACAACAAAAACAGATTTCATATTTTTCCCTTTCTGTATTGAATTTCAAAGCAAATTT
>JAIOSX010000111.1 GCA_021107345.1 Candidatus Aegiribacteria sp. | reverse complement strand
CGATAAGATTAACGAAAATCTGCTCTGTCTTCTGCGAATTCCCGGTAAAGTTTGGCAGGTCCTTTCCCAGTTATAGTTCTATCTCCGCGTGCTTATGATCCTCATTTTTCACCAGCCTTGTTGTAGCCTCAAGGAGCGTATTCACATCAACAGTATCGACCAGAAGCCCCTCATCCTTCCTGGCGAACCCCCTGAGTCCTTCCACAATTCCCTTTATACGCTCGGAACCGTGGGCCATATCATCAACAAGGGTCATGATATGCTCGCGGAAGAAATCGTACTTGAGACGGGCAATCTTCAGATCGGGATGATCCTCACGATACACATCAACTATGGGCAGCATGTCCGTTATCGCCTGTCTGATAATTTTGATATTGCCCCTTATGAACTGGTTCGGATTGTTTATCTCATGGCCGATGCCGCTTACCAATTGTCCTAGTGAAGCCAGTTTATCGGCCTGCTGTATCTGCTGTTCGTAGGTTTTCTCAAGTGTGACATCCCTGTAAAACTCCAGTATTCCATCGACTTCCTCCTCCTGATCGTATACCGTAAGAGTATGAACTTCCGGGAATCTATCTTCGTCCCTGATAGTAATAGATATGGGTGTTTTATCTCGCTTTATCTTCCCCAGTCTGCAGTCTCTGCACGGTGTATCACGGTTGAAATATGTTCTGTAGCATTTATCACCGGGGTCAATATCATCCTGGTTGCTCATGACCACATTCCTGTTTAAATCAATAAGCATGACCTCACCGGGAATGGCCCTGAACATTGTTTCAAGTCGATTCCTCGTCTCGTCCCAGCTTCTATTAATCCTGTCAAGGTAGGAATCGGCAGTACTGAGTTTCTGTTTCTGTTCCTCCAGGTCCTTTTCCCGCTCATAGATTTTCACTTCCAGTTCATTCAGGCGTCTTTTGAGCTCTTCCTCTTCCTCCTGCTCGAGAATCATTTTCTCGGAAAGTTCCTTGCGCTCCAGGGCAAGACTCAGAGTTCTTCCGATTTCGCTGAGCATTTTCTGCTCTTCAGGAAGAAGCTCATGGGTTCCGCTGATGTATCCTACCCGAATCTCGCCCTTATGTTCATTGCTGACTATGAGATCCGCACTGATGTAATCATCTTCGGATGGCTTCTGACCGTATTCCTCTCCCTGGAATTTAGAATAAACAACTGCTTCGTCAGGTGAGCGCATACCCCGCGAAAGGTATTCGGGCAGTTTTGTAAAAAATTCCTTTATTGAGGCTGATACTTCTATCCATTCCGTAACCGAATAGAGACAGGAGAGTTCCTTTATGCGTTCTTCCTTCTCCTCTTTACTGATCCCGCGCAGGGCATCTACCTGAACACCAAAAAAGAGATAGATACCTCCATGAACACTTTCTATATATCCGACCTTCATTGGTATGGGGTATGGTTTATCAATCTGTGCAGTAAACAATGCAATAACGCCTCTTGATCCTTCGTGCATTTTTTCCATGGCGTTTCGGAATGATTGAAGGGATTCCGTGTCAAGAATGTCATCAAGATGAGTCCCGGAAGCATCGCAATTCTGCGGAGCACATGTACGTTTAAGCAGCGGACTTACGTAAACTATTTTCTCGTTCGCGTCGACGACCAGAAGAAAATCAAAACTACTCTCAATTAGTGTATACAGGCTTTCAAGGCGGATCATCTGTGTTTCCCTTCGATCATAATATTCGGAGATTCCTGCAATTCAGATCATTAGATGTGAAATCGGGACATGGCCGTCAAGCACCGGCTTATGCCGGAATATCGCTTCAGATGTATATTGATGCCTTAATGCCTGGATATGATTGACCGCAATTCGGAAAAGGGGGTTCTGAGGATGAAAATCCTCTGGCATATCTCATCTCATGGTTGGGGCCACGCTGCAAGACAGCGTGAACTTATAAGGGTATACAGACAAAAGTATCCTGATAGTCGGATAACTGTGGCCTCAAATGTTCCCCGATGGTTCTGGAAAGATTCAGGTATCGATGACATCTGCCGCGGATCTCCTTCTCCGGTGGCAATTGAAACAGACGGAGATATTGATACTGGAGCAACACTGGCAAATCTTACAGCTTTCATTGATTCGTATTCTGATCTGCTGAACGAGGAAATCAGTTTCCAGGACGAAATACAGTCGGACATCGTTATAAGTGACATTGACCCCCTGCCCGTTGCGGCTGCTTCTAGAAGATCTATTCCTGCTGTGGGAATAAGCAATTTCACCTGGGACTGGATTATGGCTGAACTGTTTCCGAATATTCTGGAAGATATCCGGAGAATTAGTGAAATGTACAATTGGGGTACTTATCTCAGGCTCCCGATGGGTCCTCGAATCAATCCATTTCACGATGTGGTGGATGTTCCATTACTGAGCAGCGGAACAGAAGGTGATCCCGATAAGGCGCGAAGCATTCTCCCGGAGGGAAAAATATGCCTGGTTGCACTGAGAGAACTGCCTTCCGGGATTACATTGAAAGCTCCTGAAGGATTCCTTCTGGTGTCTTCAACCTCTGAACATCTGGCAGATGGTATCTTCAATATCCCGCCGGAGAACCTGGAAGATCTTGGTCTTACATTCTCAGATATCATGGCCGCTTCGGATGTGATCGTTTCCAAAGCAGGTTATGGAGTCGTATCCCAGATACTTGCCACGGGGAAACCATGCGTTCTTCTTAAGGGAAGGACCTTTCCTGAGGAACCGTATCTTCTGAAACCGCTGCAGGACAGAGCTGCCACACGGTTTCTGAACCGATCCGAAACGGACCATCTTCCTGATGCGATAGAGAGTGCAGTCAACGACGATGCTCCCTTGCCGCTAAGGAGTGATGGGGCTGATTTTATCGTATCAGGAGGGTATCTCGATTCCCCTGTTACATCCTGAAAAGCAATTCTACCTGTCAGTAAACATGTTAAATGTCTCTAAAACGTCTCTCGAACTACTTCAATTGACATTGCATTAAACTCACTCCCTACTTTAACAGCATCCGTTAAACAACGTTTTTCGCAATGTTAGTATACATATGTTTACATTATGCTGTCAAGATAACAGCATTGACTCCCAGTATCCTGCACCGTATTCTCAGAGTATTAAACAAGAAGATGAATTGAACAGTTGCTGTTCAATCATTGTTCAAATAAGTATGAAGCTCAGGGCAAACCGGACAGAATTGCTCAAATTTATATTAGCGCAAGGCCAGTATGATTCATAGAAAGCATTCCTCTGGCCAAGATTACCAAAAGAAATACCGACCAATCCGAGCAGACCGGAAATTCCGGATAAATGTCCCGAGCCTACTTGCAAGCATGATGAGCTGGTGCTCAAGCCTGATAACAATTATTTTCATAATTAACAGATACAAGAAAGGAGCTAACTGATGCCACGTGCCCAAGGATTTGAGGTTGCTGTGTGTTTCAAGGATAAACTGCAGAATACCTCTGTTATTATAGAGACCGATAACGAGGAAATAGCAAAATCTCTCGCACGTAAATAGGCAGAACTGCAGAACGCATCGATCACAAGGATATCGATCAAGCAGCAGGTTGTATTCAATCTGGGAATTCTTGAAAAAGAAAAGATCGATGTTATTCATATTTGGTCGTTACCTTTCTAAGCAGAACAATAAGAATTTGAACAATGGGCTGTAGCAGAATTTCGCAGGAATACTGACTTTAGTGATGCAATCTGATAAGCCCAGGCGACTCAGGAGAAGATGACATGAGTACATGGACAGATTTGAGCAAATGGCAGAAGTTCCTGACGCAAGACGGATGCCCGATCTGCAATCAGACACCTGATTCTCGACCGCCTACCGAGCGCACCATTGTTAGTCTTAGTATTTCTCGGTTAGTCGCCGATAGGAATACATGTTTGAAGGGCCATTGCTGTCTTGTCTCCAGACCGCACGCCGTGGAGCTTCATGACCTATCGGACGAAGACTCCGCAGCTTTCATGCGTGACCTTAGGGTAGCATCCAGTGCCCTCATGAAGGCAACAGACGCGATCAAACTGAATTACGAAATCCATGGGAATACGATTCCCCACCTGCATATGCACCTGTGGCCTCGCCATCCAGGTGACCGATTCGACGGTGAGCCAATAGACTGGCGCACCAAGACTACCGACACGTACGAAGACGGAGAGTTCGAGTCGTTTGTCGAAACAATGAAAGAAACACTGGGGATAGTCGAACAAGGAGCTGATGGCGACGCGGCAACCAGCGCGCCTTAGCTCAAGTGTTCCCATACAAAATGAAACCGGAAGTAACCGGGCAAGAAAATGTTTCACACATATTGTCAGAGCAGGTTGCGGTAAACCGAATATAACTGCAAGATAAAGTTGTGAGTTGCGTTAGTCTTGACATGATCATTATATAAATTTATAATGTTGTACGTAATTATGTACATGCACACTTTGGAGTTATTATGGATGCAATTAGTT
>JAIOSX010000166.1 GCA_021107345.1 Candidatus Aegiribacteria sp. | reverse complement strand
CCAAGTACTTTTCTGTTTTATTCATAAGCGTATTCATAACGTCACTAAACTACTGATGTTCGCTAAACTCGTCAAGTATATTGATCACGATTAGTTTATCGTATGCGCCGCAACACGCTAAGAGCGATCACTGCCCGCAATTGGGGCATTGTGGCATGATGCAAAGACATTTCCGACGGTTAAACCTATTGCTCATCTGCGGTCTGCAACTCTTATCGTCCAACATGTTCCCGCCGCGAAGACAAGTGTGCGCCATCTTTCTGAAGAATGAAGTGCTCTCATCGGTGGGGTAGACTCAAAGAACACCCGCCTCGAATGAGACGGGTGTTCGCTTCAATTTTGGTAGCGGGGACAGGATTTGAACCTGCGACCTTTGGGTTATGAGCCCAACGAGCTACCAGACTGCTCCACCCCGCGACTGCAAGGCGCATTATAGGAAAGATGCCGTGGCTGTCAAGGGCGGAAGGAGTGTTGTGCTCATCCCCGATTCACGAAAGGGTTCCGAAGTAATCCTTTGTCAGCTGTTTTTCCCTTACCTCGGGATTGCTGTAGTCCGGCAGTATCATTGGTGCTATTCTGTCTTCCTTTATTCCTGCAGCTTCAACTTCCTTATTGTAACGCTTGACATGATCAAGATTTACAGGGCCGGCATCATCATGTTTCCTGATGTACTGAGCTGCCTGTGTGCCGGCAATTCTGCCGAAGACGATAACGTCCAGAAGAGAATTGCCCATTAGCCTGTTCTCGCCATGGATACCTCCTGCTACTTCACCTGCAGCATAAAGGCCCGGCACATTTGTCTCACATTCGCTGTTAATATCCAACCCGCCGTTCTGGTAGTGCAGTGTCGGATGAATAAGCATGGGCTCTTTTGAAATATCAATGTTGAACCGTCTGAAAAGAATATGCTTTCCGGGGAATTCCTTCCTTACAGTTCCTTCACCTTTGAGCATGTCTATCATGGGGGAATCCAGCCATACACCGAATTTGCCTGTTGGAGTGGGAACGCCGTTCCCCCTTCCGCTCGGGCTGCATTCGCGGATAATACATGCTGCCTCCACATCCCTTGGTTCACGCTCGTAGACGAACTGCTCACCGTGAACGTTAAGCACATTCGCGCCCGCACCGCGGAATTTCTCCGTTATCAGAATTCCCTCGGCCTGTTCAGGAAATACCACACCTGTCGGATGATATTGTACCGTATGAAGGAAGGAAATGGGAACTCCGGCTCTGTATGCCATAACGATGCCGTCTGCGGTTGCACCGTAATGATTGGTGGTCATGAAATTCTGTATGTGCAGCCTTCCGCTTCCCCCTGTTGCGATGATAACAGCTTTGGCCTTCACAAAATGGTATTCGGCTGTTTCAAGATTGTAAAGAACAGCACCGGCGCACCGCCCCTGATCATCCAGGACCAGTTCGACCGCGGGACAGAACTCGATCACATCGATCATATTCGTATGATTTCTGGCTTCATCACGGATGGTCTTCATTATTTCGGCACCGGTGATATCAGCTGCGTAATGCATTCGTTTACGGCATGTTCCTCCACCATGCATGGTCTTCATTTTTCCATCTTCGTACTTGGAGAATGTTGTGCCCAGCCCTTCAAGCCATCGCAAGGCGTCCGGTGCATTCTTGACCATTGTGTATACAAGTTCCGGATCATTTACGAAGTGACCGCCTCCCAGAATGTCCAGGTAGTGGTAGTAAGGAGAATCCTTTCCAACCTTATCGGCCGCCTGAATACCCCCCTCGGCCATCATTGTATTCGCGTCTCCATGGCGAAGTTTTGTCGCGATCATGACCTTCGCACCGTTTTCTGCTGCAAGAATGGCAGCTGCGGTTCCGGCTCCACCTGCGCCTATTACAAGGACGTCCGTTTCGTAATCCGGATCGGAAAGGTTAACCAGGTCAGGGTTCATCCTGCTTTTGGCTTCAAGGATGTCCACCATTTCATTACTGATTGCATAACCTTTGCTGGGGCCGACTTTGATCTCACGCCGTGTTCCCTCGATAAAATCAGGATGGAAATTTCTTAGAACCGGTTCCCGCTCCTCAAGTTTGAGAGGAGGGAATTCCTTATCGTTCTTCTTTCTTTCCACCCTCGCTGAACGGGTGGCTTCCACTTTCTCAATAAGTTTCTTAAGTGATTCAGGATACGGCATTGCTGACCTCCAGTCGAATTGTCATACTCATCAGACATACCTCGCATCCTGAGGTGTCCAGTCTTCCTCTGCCATCTGAGGCTCCGCTTCCCGGGATTTGTACAGTTCCTTCAATTCATCCGTTGATTTATTCATCAGATCCTTCAGAGGTTCCTCGAACCTTCCGCTTTCAATCTCCTTGACCCTCTCTTCAAGATGCTTTGCCCTGGGGATTCCGTACCTTGCGCTCATCCTTCTTGCAAGGATGGCCACATTGAACTGTACTTCCTCCGCCGGACACCTGGAGGCGCAGAGACCACACATGATGCAGTCAAATGATGTTTCAGCAACACCGGTCAGGTCGCCCCTTATTGCCTGAGCCATATAATGCATTACATCAATATCCATCGGACAGCCCTGGGTGCATGCGTTGCATCCGATACACTTGAAAATTTCGGGGTACAGCGCGGCAAGCTCGCCACCGGTTCCGTTCAATTCATCTATGTCAAATTCGGATCTGTTACCCGGATAATATGGCATTATCATCAGGTGCATTTCAGGCTGTACTACGGTCTGGCATGCAAGCCCAACCTGCAGTTTATAGCTGTCAGGAGTTCTGTATACGGTACCGCAGGCACCACATACCCCTCCGCGACAGCCACATCCCCGTATGTGCTGATACCCTGCATACTCCAGCGCTTTCTGAATCGTCAAACTGGAAGGCACTTCATACCTTTTCCCCATGAAGTAGATGGGAACCAACGAATCCACAGGATTTTTTGGCGGATTAGTCATTATGCTATCTCCCTTGTATAGAACTCAAACATCATTTACCTCCCAGACTGGCTGTAACCATGGATTTGATCTGAGAATCCGTCAGGTTTCTTTGCTGAGTTGCTCCGCAGACGCATGCAGCCGCGCAGGAGCCGCAACCTTCGCAGAGAGCCTCATTGACGATAACTATTTCCTTTTTCTCATCGTATTCCCTGGCATCGTATGGACATACTGAAATGCAGACCCTGCATCCGCTGCAGAGATCTTCATCAACCCATACGATCGCGGGATCCTGCTCAAGATGATCTCTTGAGAAGAGGGAGATTACCTTGCATGCGGCAGCACTGGCCTGAGACACTGTTTCCGGTATGTCCTTGGGTCCCTGGGCAGCTCCAGCTATATAGAAGCCGCTGTTGATGCTCTCCACCGGGCGCAGTTTCGGGTGAGCTTCGGAAAGGAAACCGTTAGGCCCTGTTTGAATTCTGAGTTTCCCTGCCAGTTCGGCCGTGCTGGCGTGCGGAGTTACTGCAGTAGCCAGAACTACCATATCGGCGGCGATCTCGATATTTCTGCCGGTTAGAGTATCGGTT
>JAIOSX010000126.1 GCA_021107345.1 Candidatus Aegiribacteria sp. | reverse complement strand
TAGCGGATACATTATCGCAGGGAATACTCAACCGATAGGTATCTTTGGAAGTTATATCTGGCTCCTGAAAACGGATTCCTCCGGAGATACATTATGGACAAATCGCTGGGGTGAGTTGCCTGATCCCCACGTCAATACAGGTAGATGTGTTCAGCTGACTTCCGACGGTGGATATATCATTTCAGGTCATCTGCAGTTTCTCGGTACGAACGATGAGGATGCCTGTCTGATAAAAACAGATGGCGCCGGTGATACTGAATGGATTAAATCGTACGGAGGAACCGGCTATGAAATAGGCTACTGGACTCAGCAGACTTCTGATAATGGATATATCGTTGTAGGCTATACCACATCATTTGGAAGTGGTAATGAGGATGTTTATCTGGTGAAGACAGATGCTTCGGGTAACATACTATGGACAAAAACATACGGTGGAACTGGTACCGATTCCGGTTATTCTGTTCAGCAGACATCGGATGACGGATACATCATTGCAGGATTCACAGATTCATTCGGGGCAGGCAGCTATGATGTCTACCTGATCAAGACAGATGCCGCGGGTGATACTGTCTGGACAAGAACCTACGGAGGAACGGAGTTCGACAAAGGATATTCTGTACAGCAGATAGATGACGGGACTTACATCATTTCCGGAACTGCCAGATCATTCAGCGCCGGAGGAGATGGTGATATCTATTTATTACATGTGGATATCTCCGGTAATACACTGTGGACAAGGACTTATGAAGAACCAAATGATCAGAGAGGCTGGTCAGTTCAACAAACCTCTGATAAATCATTTATTGTTGCCGGGTACACCGGAACTTTCGGCAATAATGACTATTACATGCTTAGAATCCAGGGTGACGGTACCGGTATGGAAGATGACCATCACTCTGTTCCGGTTAATCATGGTTTTATAAGGAATGAACCTAATCCATTCAGCATGCAGACAACTATCAGCTTCAGTCTATCACAAGCCAGTATGGTATCCCTCTCTATCTATAATATCTCGGGACAACTGGTTACCACACTGGCAGCAAACGAGTATTACGAAGACTGCAATCATTCATTACAATGGGATGGACGAGATATGAACGGTTCGCCGGTTTCAAACGGGATATACTTCTGCCGACTGAATGCCGGAGAGTTCAACCAGGTATACAAGATGGTAATATTGAGATAATTTCATATAGATTGTTACGAACAGGTTAACATGGAGGTTATTATGCTGGATGTATTACTTATCTCTGCTGCACTGGCTTCAGGATTCACGGGATACTCTGAAATCACTGATACTAATGCGGATGGCTACACGGTCACAAAAACGATTATGATGATCGATGGAGAAATCGTTGAAAATACAGAGCAGCTGACTGCAGAGGAAACATCCTGGACGCTCAACCGGGATATCAGGGGAGAAGTTCTCTGGGTTGACAGAATCCATAATAACGCGATCGCCAATGAAACGGTGATCAGCAGTGATGGTGAGGGTATTTTCGCAAGCTGGTATCTCTCTAATGACAGGGTATCCAGATACGGTACACATGGCACTGAAATCCCCATCTGGAGTTACAGTATGTCTATAAATGACGGGAAGATGGATGTTGCCGCTGGACAGGATACCCTGGTGTTTTCTGCAGGTTCATATGATGAAGGTGTATTTGCCTGGCTGACTTCGTCATCCGTGCCTTCCGTAACTCTTGATCCGGGAATAAAGCAGGATATTACTCTGGATGGTCAGTACCTTGTCTACATTAATGCATCGGGTGATTCACTCATATGTGAAAATACTTCCACAAAAGACCAAGTCTGGAAGATCGAACTTTATGTACCCGGAACTGAGACCTGTGGGGTGGAAATCACCGGAAATGGGTCACGTGTTCTTGTTTCAGTCAGAGACAATAATTCCGGATGCCAGGTTTATGAAATGGCTGACGGAAGTCTGGTTGGAACACCTGTAGGAAATTACAGTCAGTCTCCCGCACGGATATCCGATGACGGTACAAGATTGGTGAATTGTGAGTTCAACGGACGTGTAAAACTGTATGAATTCAACGGAACCGCATGGGATCAGGTCGGCAACTTCTACACAGGACATACCTGGGCAACAGCCGCTGGAATAAGTGGCGACGGAGAAACAGCTGCAGGTGGAACGATGGGTACCAGTCCGCTGAAGGGAAAGGTAATCGCATTCGACTGGCCCGCTGGAGGATCACCATCTCAGATGTGGGAGTATACCGATTATGGTGATTTCGTCACATCGATAGATATCAGTGAAGATGGTTCTGTGATAGTAGCGGGGAGCTGGGGAATGTATAATGGAACCTTGGGAGATGTCTTTACCGCCTTTGACCGCAGTGGCAACGTGATCTTCAATCTTCTTGACGACATTGACGAACCCGGCTCGATCTTCAGTGTCAGTGTCAGCTCCGATGGATGTTATGCGACTGCTTCAGGAAAGGCTGTGCATGCAAGAATGATGGGAAACGGCGGAGAAGTATACAGCATCGACCTGACATCTACGGGAATCGGAGAAAACCCTTCTGTTCCCCTGACCTGCTGGATGGGAGAACCATATCCGAATCCCACTACCTCACAGATCAGTGTTGAATTCCTGATACCCCCGACCGTTGGAATCGTTGACCTTGCCGTATACGACATCAATGGAAGAAGGATGGCCACGTTGAACAGTGAAACAACTCCCGGAGTGCATGTCTCCGTTTGGAATCTCGGGACCGATACCGGGGAATCGCTTTCATCAGGGCTCTACTTCATCAGATTGACTACTCCCGGAACGATTATAACAAGGAAAGTGCTGATTCTGGATTGACCGACTGCAGGCTCCATAATGAATATTCTTCAGCCGAGGATTACTGCTGCCCGGGCATCCTCACATCCATTTTGCATGGGTCCCCGCAGGGACCGATCAGAGGGTCGAGCGGAGTAACCAGCGGCGAATGAGTACGAAAATTTAACAGGATGGAATGGTATGGGATCTGTAGATGAAAAAATGATAGCTGAATACCTCGTTAAATGGATGCCATTGCTGAGTCTCAGTGACTGGGATATCCGTCCCGTTGTAGTTCGAAAGGAATGGCGAAAATCCGGTGACATCAAGATCGACGAGGCCAACAGAATGGCAGCGCTGATGGTAAGGTTAAACCTTGATCCCGCCCATCTTGAAGAGATCGTGGTTCATGAACTGCTGCATATCAAGCTGTGGGGTCTTGATCAGATGATCGAGGAATCCCATGATGCCCTGTTCGGAAAAGAAGAGAGCGAAGAAGGGAAGCGGAATTTTGCCCGGGGGCAGTTCATGCAGGAGCTTGAAACAACTACCCAGGACCTTACCAGAGCGCTTCTTGATGCTTCCGGATTTGAGGGGAATTACCTCTTCAAAAGAGTACAGAAACAGATAGACAAGGAAATGGGAATTGAATAGGGCTTGATTATGCTACTTCAAGAACCATGTCAGCGATTTTCGATAATTAAGTGATCCCGATTATTCGGATACAACCCTCACACTGCTCCTGTACCAACCTTTCATGAGGGGTAGTTAATAACGTGATTCCGAAAGCATTCGTATAGCCTCGCCTGACCTGATCACCGCTGAGTTAGGACATGATAGAACGTTACAGAAAGCGATAGCCTGATGCGGGTCCTTCATAGGATAAAGGTAACACAATACAGTCACTCCTTCAGGGTTGCAGGGACAGCTTGCCAGAACGTCCAGCTCCGTTCCGCAGTGAGGGCATGAAAGATCGAGAGGTTCATTCGGATCCACATTTCCTTCAATGACTTCGTAGGAGGTGTTTCCGAATACTGCCGAAAGAGATAGAAGTCCGCTTCCACTCTTTCTTCCGTGGAATTTTACAGTGATTCCCGGGAAACCCGATACTTGATGATCAACTGAGATCAGATTGTGCCCTTCAGGACAGTATACCGCATTGACCACAACTTCTGCCTTTATTGTTTTGTTATCGTCATGACTTACTTCTGGGATGTTCAGTCTGCCCTTATCGTCGAACATGTTGCCTGGCATATACATACTCCTTCATTATCATAAGAATTTTGGATTTCACAATTCTTCATATATGATAGGTATAAAGTAGCGACAGGAAAAGTGCCCGTGTTAATCCGAGTATACTTTGTCTCAGCAATAGCATATACAGCATCATCATAGTAGATCAGTGCTGATAATTGTATTGCAGATGAAAAACGTCGGGTTGGTTCAAACCATAGTGTTATGTCAAGTGTCAGATGGTGTAAGATTGCGAAGTTATTTGTTGTTCCTGCAAGGCGCGGGTGATGGCGCATAGCAGGGCTATGTAACTGAATCCGTAACGCCGCAGGAGCGTCAAAGAACGAGCAGGATACATCATTTGATGCTTGACATGACACTAGTTTAGGGAAGGAAGTATATAATGAAAGGCAGATCACTATTCACTCTGATAGTGCTTCTTACTGGTCTCATCCTGATGATTGCCTGCGGGGAGGATGGATCCCCGGCTGTACCGGAAGATTCGACGGATTCCGGTGTCGTGATCGAACATGTTGAATCGATCGGGGCGGATGAGCTTATTCCCCGCACCGTACTGTTTGGCAACCCTGAAAGAATGAAACCCAAGCTATCTCCTGACGCTGAGCATATCGCTTACGTTGCGCCGGTTGACAGCGTCCTCAATCTGTGGATTATGGATGCTGATGGTTCTGAAGCAAGGCAGCTCACATACGATACAAACCGTGGCGTAAGTAAATATTTCTGGGCGGAAAACGGTACGGATATTCTCTATATGCAGGATCAGGCCGGTGAAGAGAATACACATGTATACAGGCTGAACGTTGAGACTGAAGAAGTAACCGACCTTACTCCTTTCGAAGAGGTAAAAGCGTACGTTAGCGCTACTGACCGTGATCAGCCAAATACGGTCATCATCGAGATGAACAGGAACAATCCCATGTTCTTCGATGTCTATTCCTGTGACCTTGAGACCGGAGAGCTTACTCTGCTTCAGGAAAATCCCGGAACCACCGAAGACGGCTGCATGGTGCTTGCTTATATGACTGATGAGGATTTGAATATTCGCGGAATGGCCACTATAGATCCCGAGGATGGCACGATTGTATTCTATCTTAAGGATGTCGATGCAGAGGAATGGGAGGAGTTCGTGAGTTTCTCTGCCCTTGATACAGTCAGTCCTCAACGTTTCAGTGAGGATGGCAGAGGCATTTATTACGAGTCCAACCTGGAATCCAACACAACGAAGCTTTTCTATCAGGATCTGGATTCGGGAGAAATAACTGAGATCGCTCACGATTCACTGGCTGATATCGGTAGTGTTTCCTTTGACCCGTTCACCGGTAAGCCCATAGCTGTCAGCTTCCATTATCTGAGGAGAAACGTAGAGGTTCTTGATCCTTCCATCCAGGAGGATTACGATTTCCTCATCGATTTCCATCCCGGAGATTTCAGCGTTACCTCCAGGGACAATGCCGACAGTACATGGATAGTGGTGTACTTCACTCCGCAGAGCCCTGCTATCTATTACCTCTACGATCGTACTACCCGTTCCATGATGTACCTGTTCAACGCTATCCCGGCCCTTGATGATTACCAGCTGGCTGAGGTTGAACCCCTTCTTATTCCCGCACGTGACGGCCTCGTACTACCCAGTTATCTGACACTTCCTCTTGATGCCGGTGAAGAACCTCTTCCCATGGTTCTTTACGTTCATGGAGGTCCGTGGTACAGAGATTTCTACGGTTACGAACCCTTCGCCCAGTTGCTCGCCGACCGGGGATTTGCCGTTCTGCAGGTGAACTTCAGGGCTTCGACCGGATTCGGCAAGGAACATCTTAACGCGGGCAATAAGGAGTGGGGAGGCCTGATGCAGGATGACCTGACAGATGCCGTTAACTGGGCTATCGACCAGGGTTTCGCAGATCCTGACAGGGTTGTCATAATGGGAGGATCCTATGGAGGCTATGCAACGCTTGCCGGAGTGACGTTCACACCTGACCTCTATTGCGCAGGAGTGGATTTCTTCGGACCATCCAATCTCATTACCTTCAGGGAAACTGTTCCTCCATACTGGAAGCCTATGGGTGCTATCATGGATATCAGAGTGGGAGATATGGACGAGGATTCACTTATGCTTGAAGAACGTTCACCGCTTAATTACGTTGAGAATATCACCGTTCCGATGCTGATAGTTCAGGGTGCCAACGATCCAAGGGTTGTACAGGTTGAATCCGATCAGATGGTGGAAGCTCTTAGAGATAACGGAAACGAAGTTTACTATATAGTGTACGAAAACGAAGGGCACGGTTTTGCCATCGAGGCTAACAGGCTTGAATTCGCAGGCAGGATTGAGGAATTCCTCTACAACCATGTGCCCGGAGTTGAATGCCAGATGTTCGAGGAGATACCCAACTCCACTGCCCACGTTAGATAGATATTGATTACTGCAGAAGTGAAGCCGGGGGACTGAATGCCCCCGGCTTCCTTAAGCACCCTTAGGTTAATTATAACCGGGATATTTCAGTCTTCACCGCTGTATTTGGAATCACAGGTTCCTCAAGCATGTGGATGAAGTTAAGCAGGAAATATTGGATTTGGACTGCAACAGAAACGTAGGCAAGAGAAATCACTCGATAGCTAAGTCTCATTTGTTCTATATATTCGTACTGATAATCTTATGGGTAGCTGTTGCTGTCAGATCCTTTAATCTACCCATATACTTCGATTCCTTATTTACTATTGGCGCAGGAGCACGACTTGCACACCATGGACATTTCTCAGGAACCTTCATGCTGTACGGTCTTGTCAATGCCTACATTCTCGAGATTTTTCTTGCCTTGAAAATGGGGGCTCTTGCTCCCTTTCTCCTGCGAATAATGCAACTTATCCTGGCTTTAACCGGTTTCTTCTTTCTATGTCGAGGTTTTTCGCTGTTTGATGAAAACCATTCCAATCGCCTGAGGTTCTTTTCTGCAGCTGCTGTTGTGCTGAGTTCAGCGGTGATACTGATAGAATCCTTTGAACCGACGCCAGAAAACGCGATGCTGTTTGCAGTTAATATTCTCTTTTACCGTATGGCTGTATACAGAGCCTCTCGAAAACATGCCATTATTACAGGAGTAGTTCTTGCTTTGATGGTGGGAACAAGACCAACTTCCATGATTCTGTGGCTTCCCGTGTTACTTATTATTCCTGAACATTTCTCTGAGAGGGCATATGCAAAGAAGATCTGGCGCTGGTGTATCCTCTCGGTCTTTTCCGTTGCGGTGACTCTTACCGGATTCCCGCAGCTTATTTCGGTTGAAGCAATAGCGATAATTACTGCCATACTGGTATTTACGATAACACTATTATCCATCATTCATGATATTCGGAATGACTGTTTCGGTGTCTGGAACCATTTTTTGATTATCCTGATATCATCTTCAGTCTCTCTGGTTGTTTTATTCCCTAATTATTTTCTTCACATTTCGGATTTAATCGGACAGATTAAACATGTTCATCTTGCGGTTGAGTTTCCCGGTGGCTCTCCATTCATTCTGGCTAAACACATTTTCTACAGTTTCATGTACCTCACAATTGCTTTCCCGGGTCCCTTTGCCGCAACCGGCTTTTTTGCGGCCATCGGGCTGTTTCTTTCAAAACGGAGGAGTCCTAACTGCCGAATGCTGTTGCTGTTTACACTTGGAACTGTACCATTCCTGATTCTTGCCTGTCGAAATGACAATTTTCAATCAAGATATCTCATACCGCTGATGGGAGTGGTTTTTGTTGTAGCTTCCATAGGTTTACTATACATTCTCAGTATCAGAAAGCTGCGAATTCTCCTGTTGATTCCATTTCTGGTGTCAGCTTATCAGATTTATGAAATCGTTCAGTACAAGACACAGGGTGGCATATTAAACGCATTTTACGATTTAAGCCTGCAAGAAGACGCAACAGTTCTGCTTTTCGGTATGGGTACCTGTTGGCCGGATTACTACAGCCAGGAGGACAACATTTGCTGGCTGCTGATGCCCTATGTAGAATCTCACCTGCCGGAGTGGAATTCAGAAGACGCACGCTATTTCGTATCATTCTCACCACCTCCCGACCAATATGAAATCCTTGGGATTTACGGAACTGATGACAGTTACAGGGCAGAAATGATAAGGATGTCGGGTCACCCCGACTGGATCTCGCTTTTAGTCCTCATCAGGGAACCATGGACCTGGCGTGATTGGGATGTTGCATACCTGGGTGTACAGGGGAGAAATTAGAACTCCTTTAGCCTTTCCTTCCCTGCAGTATGTATTTCTCAGTATGCCCTGGCCAGAATAACCCTTGTACTCGTTTCTCTACCGGTCATGATGCACTTTCCTGATCCTTCCGGCTGGTCGAGGGGGATGCACCTTACAGTGGCCTTTGTATCCTGCTGCAGCCTTATCTCGTCTTCACTGTTGCCATCCCACCATACATTGTAGAAACCAGGCTTATCAACTATGCCTTCGCGGAAATCGTCAAGATTTTCAACAGAATAAGTTCTGGAAGCCCGTCTTTGAATTGCCTCATCAAGCATTTCGCTCTGTATTCTTTCAAGCATCCCTGGAATGCCGTCCACGAGGGAATCAAGGGAAATCGTGAATTTGGCGTCTCTGCCCGGTCTGTTCCTCTGGCTGGCCATAACATGTCCTTCTTCAAGGTCACGCGGCCCGATCTCAAGCCTCAGGGGAACTCCACGGACTTCCCAGTAATTGAATTTGAAACCGGGGCTCATACCGCCGCGGTCATCCACTTCAACCCGTACACCTTTTTTATCCAGGCCATTCATGATGCGCTCAACAACTGTCATTACCTCAGCCCTTGCTGAGTCATCCCTGGCTATCGGGACAATAACAACCTGTACCGGCGCAAGCATTGGCGGAAGACGCAGACCGTTCTCATCACCGTGAGCCATGATAACGGCACCAACCAGTCTGGTGGATACACCCCAGCTGGTCTGATGCACGAACTGCTGTTCGTTATTGCTGTCAAGGTACATTGTATCGAACACCCTGGCGAAATTGGTTCCAAGGTAGTGGCTTGTCCCGCTCTGCAGAGCCCAGCCGTTACTCATCATTGCTTCGATTGTATAACTGTCCACCGCGCCTGCGAATTTTTCCCGTTCTGTTTTCCTTCCGGATATTACAGGGATAGCGGCCACGTTCTCCGCGAAGTTCGCGTATACGTTCAGCATTCTGAGAGTTTCCTCTCTGGCCTCCTCCTCGTTCGCATGGGCAGTGTGGCCTTCCTGCCAGAGGAATTCAGTGGTTCTAAGGAACGCTCTTGGACGCATTTCCCATCGAACTACATTTGCCCACTGATTAAGCAGCATGGGCAGATCTCTGTAACTGTTAATCCATTTTGAGAACATATGGTTTA
>JAIOSX010000026.1 GCA_021107345.1 Candidatus Aegiribacteria sp. | reverse complement strand
GCGGATATTGCCCAGATCTCCGGTTGGGGTGATGGCTCCGCCAGGGGCGTTCTCTCGATTCTGTTCACTTCCAGTGTGAACGGTGTCTGCCCATTCCTGTCGTAAAGGTAAACGGTTATCCCGTATTCAGCACTCTCTCCGGCATAGACTTCTATAGCTTCATCTCCAGCCGCGTCGACATTGCTCAACCATCCCTCGGCGATCAAGTCCAGATCAGGACCTGAGACGAAAAGGTCCAAGTCGACCTCCCTGTCCTCACCTGTGAGTGCTATATCCAGAATAGTCTCCGGTTCGGCCCGGACTGTGAAATACTCCGCCGGAGAGTCCCCGCTGATCAGACCGGTGTACTCTCTATCAATCTCGATGGCATCAGCCCGGGCTATCCTTACGGTAGCGTAACCGGTGGTCTCGCTATCGGAGAAGAAGGGATCTATCCAGACGGTATCTCCCTCCGAAACGTACAGCAGGAATTCCTCGTTGCCCCGCATAGTGGAGAATGTAACAGCGGGTTCACCTTCTCCCCTGAAAATTCCAACATCTCCATCTCGGGATTTCTCAAAATTCGCGCTTATCCTGAACAGCCCTCCATGAACTGGAGAGAACCCGACAGGCAGGTTGCTTCGGGAACCAATATTCACCACTTCTTTGACAGGAATGATGTTCGAAAGTGGACCCGGTTCTCTTGCATATATATCGTAGGAAACGATTTCATTCTCTCCCGTATCAAAAAGAATCACATCCGCAACAACATCGTTCGCTGACGGCGGAAGCAATAGCGTCTCAATTGAGGAGTAGGATTGAGAGCCCATCAGGTATTCACCGGATAAATCCCGAATCATAATATCGATATCGGCTCCCCAGGAGAGTATAGCAACATTAAAGAAAAAACTGGATTCATGAGCAGGTATGAGGTATCGATGAATCTCATCCAGGGTAATCAATTCTGTCTGGCCGTAGGGATCGAACCGGGGGAATTGCCCGGAAGGTTCAACCGAAAACTCATATTCCCCGGACCCGGTTTTACCGTATCTGCTTACAACAGCTGTCACTTCTTCCCCGGCAAGAACCGGAACGGTAACGGTTTCAAATCCTTCAAGAGACATGCTGCTTCCCCAGAGGCTCATGGTCGGGCCGTAAACCTCAAGATCAAGATCGGTTCCTCCGCTGCCCTCGAGCCTGAACGTCCAGCGGCCGATATCGCTGGGAGTAAAAGTATAGGTTTCCGCCATCACATTCCTCCCGAGAGCGCTCTCAACATAATTACCAGGGGGCAACTCGGAAGGAGGCACTTCCTCGACACCTATCCGGGTGGAAGAAGATGAGTAACCATCGACTCTGACCAGTTGAACGTAAAACCAGTAATCGGCAAAAGCTGATAGTACCATATCACTGCCGGATTCTGACTGGCACATAATATTACCATTCACATCGAAAGCCTTCAGCTGTATCCCGTCAGGTACAGATAATCTCAGGCAGACGAAATCATCCTCAAGGACACGTACCCATCCCTCTCCCGAGGAAACGTTAACTACCGCCTGTTGACCCGCTTCGATCGTCTCGATTTCTGCGGTATTAGGAAGCACAACAGACAGAATTACTGTTGAAAGAATAATTGACAGCATGAAAACCTCCATCACTCAGGTTAAGCAACAATGGGTGTATTAGCCTATTCTAATGCCAGGGACGTACCACATTTCTTCAACTTACCGATTATAAGTAAGTTGAAGAAATGTGGTACGTCCCTATCTATGAATTCAGAAGATTCTCTGCATCAATCTTATCTTTTTCACGTCCAGTTGCTAACTTATTGATAATAAGATTCTGTCTGGATATTACAGGTATCATTAGATTTTCAATATCGATGATTTCTTTTCCTTCAGAAGCTTCATCAAATGTCATTCCATCGATTCTAGTAAGAATGTCAATGCGTCTTGGAGCAGCTCCAATTTGAAGAATAATCCCTGGCTCAGCAAAATCATCCGGTGATACATTTTCAAGCGGGGTACCGAATTTTTCAAGCGTTTTATACAGTTTCGAAGCATTTTCAGAATCCGATTTTACAAAAATATCTATATCAGCAGTTGCCCTTGGAAATCCATGAGTGGCCAGGGCATAGGCGCCTACTAATAAGAAATGAACTCCGTTGTCGAGTAATAGAGATAACATTTCTTTGTAATCTCGATTTAACATCATATCTCCCTGAAAGTGAATAGATCTCTTCGGTAAGTTCCCAGACAAACGCGAGCGCTTCTGATTTCGTTATTCTGACTGCTTCCTCTGTGTCATCTTTAGCTAATTGAAAAACAGTTACTTTCTTCCGATTCAGTTTCATGTACAGCCCTCCATCTTTAGTGTATGCAATCAATTAGCTTGATTGTCAAGCTGAATCTGCCTGAAATACTCTTCTCTGCACATTCGCTCAATTGAAAGAAGGTTCCGGAAGGCTCCATTGAAATCTTCCCCGGATACCGTGAAAAGCCCATGTCCCCATACGATTACACCACGGTTATTCTCAATTGCGGGTGGAAGTGTATTGCAGAGGCCATGTGGACCGGTCCCTACTTCACCCGGAACGATGGGAATATCACCTATGAAACGCTTCTCGGGACAACGGATGTGACAGTACCCTCTTGAAGTACAGTCTTCCTTCAAACAGTCCATTGACATTATTACAGAGAATTTCGGGTGGCCGTGAAGAATCGCATTCATACCTGTAAGCTGAAGGATACCCATATGAGCAGAAAACTCACTGGAAGCCGTGATGCTTGTGCATGCCGACCCATCCATGGGGCATGGATCGATGCAGCCTTCCAGTTCATCAAGGGAAGAGGTAGTCTGGCTGATGAACAGAGTATCACCCCATTTCAGAGAGACATTACCGAAAAAGGAATCAACAAGCCTGTGCTTCACAGTCAGCTTTCCTGCTTCAGCGACTGCTCTGTAAACATGCTCCCTGTTCCGGAAAGGTTCTGACATAAGTACGGGGGGTTTATCCGGGTATTTATCAAGATTATTCAAAGCAATCCTGAAGACCCTCTCCTGCTCAGAAGAGACTTCACCTTTTCTGGTGTCTCGAAGGTAATCAGCAAAAAATTTCACAAAGCATGCGAAACAGACTGAACTGTAAAATATGAATGCCTGCTCGGGACTTACGGTACCCCAGGTGACTATTCCCTTTCCCTCTATGATTACGCTCTTCCGCTTTCTGAGCTTCTCAATGATCATGTCTGACCTGAAATCGCGAATTACAGGAAGGTCATGCATGAAAGTACGCGTTTCAGAATCTTCAGGCCGAATACAACTCACATTTCCCGAAGCCAGAAAATCAATTATTGAGCGATACGGTTCTGCCGGAAGAGAGAAAAGCAGGGAATTTATACTCAATCCGCTGAATACTCTTTCAAGAACAGGTATTGCGGGATCTTCTTTGTTCCATTCCAGTTCCGCATCAAGGCCACCAAGAAGAGGATGACCGGTTTCGGCAAGTCCCGCAGAGACCATTTTTGCCGAGTACTTTTCAAGGAGTATTTTCAAAGAAGACCCTCCAGACCGAGTTCCTCAACTTTACTCGGCAGCGGGTACCCTTTCCGGTCCAGTCCCCGAACCCGGTAGTACTTTGACCTTGTCTCCAGGAATTCCTCTCTGTTAAGAGGGGGAATCTCGATACCATCACCGGAACTTCCTGCTTCAGAAAAGAATCTTGGTGGCAAATCGTCATCCTTCG
>JAIOSX010000046.1 GCA_021107345.1 Candidatus Aegiribacteria sp. | reverse complement strand
CGGTTCGATGTTTCTCGATCTTTCTCCCAGCACATTCATATCGGAACTGGGCAAGGCGCTCATACCTCTTGATATTCTCTGGGGAATGCTGAAAAGCATCGTATATGCTGTTATAATCGCGAATGTTGGCAGTTTCATGGGTATGAAGGTTCGAGGAGGGGCGGCCGCTGTTGGAAAGGCAACTACGGCTGCCGTTGTTCTGAGCATTTTCATGGTCATAGTCGCCGATGCGCTGCTTTCACTGCTGTTTATCCATATCAGACCCGGATTGAGTTTATAGTGTCCTATCAAGCGCCAACAGGGATGTCACAGGACACTGGTATGAAGCCTGTATTGAGGATTGAGCGTCTTCAGGGAGGATGGGATGAACAACTGGTACTTGATGACATCAATCTTCAGGTCGGGAAGGGTGAAGTACTTGCTATCGTAGGCAAGAGCGGGTGCGGGAAAAGCACTCTGATGCACTACTTCCTGGGACTGTTAAAGCCCTGGAAGGGAAAAGTTCTTTTCAGGGGTGAAGATATCTGGTCAAGTCCGGAATCACTTCAGAGAGCAAGAAGAAGATGGGGTGTTACCTTTCAATCCGGAGCGTTGCTGGGTAACCTGACACTTCTTGAGAACGTAATGCTTCCTCTTAAGGAGTACACTGATTTATCTGATCGATATATCAGAATTGTAGCATACAGCAAACTGGATACGGTTGGTCTCGCGGATTTTGCTGATTCGAACCCGTTGGAAGTTTCCGGTGGAATGCAGAAACGGGCCGGTCTTGCCCGCGCCATGGCGCTTGATCCGGAAGTACTGTTTTTCGACGAGCCCTCTGCCGGCCTGGATCCCGTTACTTCCGCAAATCTTGATGAACTGATAAAAACCATCAACATCTCTCTTGGCGCGACCATTGTCATTGTTACGCATGAACTGACCAGTATATTTGCTATCTCAGACAGGGTTATCATGCTGGATTCTGAAACACATGGCATAATTGCTGTGGGAACTGCCGTTGAACTGAGAGATAGTTCAAGCGACGAACGTGTCCGGGCGTTCTTCGGAAGAAACCTGGCAGCCTATAAGAGGAGTGATAAATAATGTCGATGACCGGGAATAAGTTCAGACTGGGATTATTCTTCTTTATTGGGATTCTTTTCACGATTTTCCTGATAGTATGGCTTAGCGGGGGATTAAAGGCGACAAGTACCACTACTTATGTATCCTATTTTTCCTGGTCCGTTCAAGGTCTGAACGAGGGCAGTGCTGTCATGTATAACGGTGTTTCCATTGGCCATGTAACAAGCATCGATATAGCTCCGGACGGAAGACTCGTAGAGGTTCTGATGAAGATCCGTTCGGAATTTTCAGTAGATTCGACGATAGTTGCCACTATGCAGATAATAGGAATAACCGGTTTACGGGTGCTAAATCTGAGTGCAGACTCAACACAGGTTCATCATCCAAGTTATTTCAGTTTCGAAGTAGAGTATCAGATCATTCCGGTTGGTGAGGGAGCCATCCAGAATGTAACCGCAACGCTGACCAGAATCACTGAGATAATTCATGAGATTGATTTCAAGAATATAAGTGATCAGTTCACGCTTCTCCTTGAAAACACTAATGCCATTATGGCAAGCGACAAGATCGAAAGGATTGAGGATGCCATCCTGAGTAATTCGGCAAACCTTGATTCACTGCTTATTACGTATACGAGGCTCGGAGAGAATCTGAACCAGCTGGTTCTTACCCTGAATGAAATAGCACCGGATCTTGCTATGGATGTAGATGTGCTTATTCAAGAACTGCGGGCATTTTCGGAACCTCTGAACCGTTTTGTGGATAAAATTGATGATGTACTCATAAACAGTTCCGAGATGATGAACAACCTGTCCAACCTTCTGGAGATACTGGGCAGAGATCCATCGGAGCTATTCATTCGGACTTCAGGAGAGGGGGTCTGGCAGTGATGCACAGACCGTTTGTATTTATTGTATTGACAATTATTCTGATCTCATCAGCATGCATTACGGTTAACGTACCTATAGGAGGTGATCCGGAATCAACAGCGACAGTATGGACAGTGGAACCGGACAGGATGGACACATGGTCGGTTTCAACCAATTATATCGTTCAGATTAAGGATTTTTCCTCATCTCAGTCCGTCCAGGGAGTACAGATGATCGTTCTGAACGAAGATGGTACGATCAACAAGACTGCCACTGATATCTGGAGCAGTCGACCGGTAGAGCTTTTACCTGATATTCTACACAGAGATATGATCTCCGTTGGTGCGTGGGGTGCTGTACTGCGAAAATCCACTCTGCTTCCGGAGAACCTTGTAGTCGAGGGATTCGTGAGAGAATTCGGTGGAAGGGTTGTGCCTGGCGGCTGGGAAGCTGTTCTGGATGTTGATGTTACTGTGCTCAATGGAGATGATTATAACCTTGTCTTCCAGGAGAATTACCGTTTTCACTGGGAGCTATCCGAACCTAGTTATTCCAGGCTTGCCGGGGCTATGAATATCCTTGTTGAAATATGGTGCGAAGAAGTCATGGGAGATATCTGGTCAGCGATGCTTCCTATTCGATAGATTGAGAATTCAAGACTCCCACCTGACGATACGGACTGAATAGCGATGATCATGGTTTAAATAACAGTATACTATGAAGCATTATGGATATACTGGATTAGCTGATTCACGGAGGAACAATGGGGCTCTTCGGTAGAAGGAAGAAAAACAGGGAACCTGAAAATAGAACTGTTTCAGTTCCTCATCCGGCATCGGATGATCTTATGAATTACATCATAGTCATTCTCGACAGCTGCAGATACGATACGTTCATGGAAGCTCAGCCTTCAACCATCATGAAACTTGGCGAAACGGAACAGCGTTATTCCTACGCATCATGGACAGCTCCGTCACATTACAACCTTCTGATGGGTCTCATGCCCCACATCAGTCCCAGGCATGTTTTCGCATCTGAATACTATAAGAAGGATTTTGTGAAGTTCAACGAGAGACTTGGAGCAAAAGGTGTGGAATTCAAGAGCCTTGTTCCCCGCCTCTACCTCCCGGATTTCCTGCGGAGTTCCCTTGGTTACACTACAAAAGCTATGGTTTCGCTACCGGTACTGAACAGTCATACTCCGGTCAACAGCGGATTCGATTCGTGGAAGCTCATGCCCGAACACAACGATATGGCCGCGATGCTGGATTGCATGACATTCAGTCCGAACAGGCCCTCATTCTATATGCTGAATGTGGGTGAGACTCATTATCCCTATGCGCTTCCATCGGAACCCAAGAACAAATGGCCCAGGATAAGCGGTGTTCACGGAGTTTTCAAGCATCTGGACGATAATATTGTCGGAGGTAAACTGGTAAAGGAAGATGAATCACCCAGGTTTTTCGACCAGGAACAGCTCGATCGGCTTCGTGCCAGACAGGTTGATACGGTACGCTACCTTGATGCAGTTTTTGAGAGGCTGTTCGATATCGTACCTGAAAGGACCTACATAACCGTAACATCAGATCACGGGGAACTTTTCGGCGAGAATGGTTATTTTGGACACGGACCCGTCTTTCACGAAAAAGTATTCCAGGTTCCGTTCCTGGAAGGCAGAATCCGCTGAGGATAATGCCATTTCAAACAAAAAAGGAGTAAGAATGTCCAGCGGTTCGCGTAAATTAAAATTCAAGGCAGAGACAAAAAAAGTTCTTGATATAGTGATTAACAGCCTTTATTCACATCCCGATATTTTCCTGCGGGAGCTTATATCAAATTCATCCGATGCACTTGATAAACTCCGTTTCGAAATGCTTACAACGCCTGAACTCGATACCGACAGGGAACTGAGGATCGATATTCTACCGAATGAAGCTACTCTCACCATCCGTGATAATGGAATCGGTATGACCGAGGATGAGATGGCGAAGGAACTTGGTACGATTGCCAGATCTGGAACAAGGAATTTTCTGGGTGAACTAACCGAATCTGACGGAGAGAAGACGCCTGAGTTTATAGGGCAGTTCGGTGTGGGTTTCTACTCTACCTTCATGGTTGCGGATAAGGTCGAGGTTATTTCAAGAAAAATGGGAAGCGGGAAACCCGGTCACAGATGGACATCTACAGGCCATGATACGTTCACCATCCGGGAAGAGGAGGATATTCCGGAAGGAACCAGTGTGATCCTTCATCTGAAGAAGGATATGGATGAGTACCTGAAAAGCTACAGGCTCAGGGAACTCGTGCGGAAGTACTCCGATTTCATCTCGTATCCGGTCTATATAAAGTCGGATGATGACAGCGATTGGGAAAAGGAACCGGTGAATTCCCAGAAACCCATATGGACCAGGCCAGAGGACGACGTTTCCGATGAGGAGTACAATGAGTTCTACAAACACCTGAGCTTCGATCCCCAGAATCCCCTCTCCAGGCTCGTATTCCATGCGGAGGGCACAACAGAGTTCTACTCATTGCTTTTCATCCCTTCCATCCGATCCATGGATATGCTTATGCCTGACTACAAAGCAGGTGTGAGACTCTTTATTAAGAAGGTTATGATCGAGGAGGAGGCAGATGAACTCCTGCCAAGGTATCTCCGTTTCATCAAGGGTGTGGTTGAATCAAGTGATCTTCCGCTGAACATCTCCAGAGAAACCCTTCAGAATAACAGAACCGTCAGGATTATACAAAAAGCTCTGACAGGCAAGATTCTGGGACTGTTCCAGGATATGCTTGAGAGTGATATAGATAAGTACCGGAAATTCTTCACTAGTTTCGGGGATATGATCAAGGAGGGCATCTACGCTGACATGCAGCACAGGGAAGAACTTGCTGACCTCATGCTTGTATGGACATCCCGGAGCGGAGACGAGCAGAAGAGTCTCAAGGAACTTGTGGAGGAACTTCCTGAAGATACTGATCGTCTGTATTACATAACGGGAACCGACAGGAAGGAACTTGCATCCTCACCTTATCTTGAATCCGTAGGCAAATCCGATGTAGAAGTGCTTCTCTTCGACAGCCCGGTAGATGAGTTCATGCTTCAGTCCCTTAATGAGTACAAGGGAAAGAAGCTCGTATCACTTTTGAAGGAAGTGGATGAAGATGACCTCAGTGATGCTGAAAAGTCTGAGAAGAAGAACGCTGAAGAAACCTACGCAGGTCTTCTTGAGTATATCAGGGACCAGCTGGGTGACAGCGTAGAGGATGTAAGATTCTCACCAAGGTTGAAAGAGAGCCCCTGCATTCTTGTCAGCGACAAGAATGACCCCGGTGATATGCTCAGGCAGATGATGAAATCCATGAATCAGGAACTGCCGGAAGCGAAGAAAATACTGGAGCTGAATCCTGTTCATCCCATTATTACATCCCTTCAGGATCTTTACGAGAAGGATAGATCCGGAGACAGATTGAAGGATTATGTGCAGATACTCTTTGATCTTGGTACTGTAATGGCAGGCGCAAGACCCGAGAATCCTGCTGACTTCGGCAGACGGATAGCCAGCCTTCTTAAATAAGTAAGCATGGACGGAAAGGGACGACGCGGGATGGAGATAAATAAATCCTATTACCTCCGTCCCCGTCCTGATTATGGGTGTGCTGAAGTCGTTTGAAATACTGCAGGTGTAGGATAGGAAAGGAATCACGATACCGATTGTATCTTCGAGATCCAGCGGTGAATTTCTGAGGATATCCTCCGGCAGGTAGATCTACTGATAGCCCCGAACTGAAATCTATAAATGGTTAAGTGTTTTCAGCTTGTGGAAATCGAGGATAACTACGGAATAGTTGCATAGAAGAAGATATAGAAATAGTAAAGTCCTCCTGAGTGGTGTACGAATCATATGAATGAGAGATATAATCAACGCGTCTTAAGTAAATTAATTCTTATTTGACAGCATCTGGAACCAGCGACTTACGTGATTCGAAATTTCAATGTGTTTTTACCCACCTGAAACGCCTATTTTTTCGTAGTACTTGAGTCCAGCGTCCATGTGGGCAACCAGAGCTCCTCGGTCTCTCAATCTACGCAAACCTTCCATCACAACCTCCCGACCCATGCCCAGCTGGATGGCGCCCACCGGCTCCAGTGTACCCATCCTGTTGTAGGAATCGAACCAGGCAGTGGTGCAGGCTACCCACTTGCCGTCCGGCCTTTCCACAACGATATCGAGTTCCTTGTGATAATCCGGAGCCTTCTGCAGTTCCTGGTAAGAGTAGAGGATTGGCCAGTCATCAGGATCAGGATGATTGAAGGAAAGCCCACCCACCTCCCTTAGTTTTTCC
>JAIOSX010000112.1 GCA_021107345.1 Candidatus Aegiribacteria sp. | reverse complement strand
GGGATGTTCGTACTCTATACTTCTTATGAACCTGGTTACCCCGCTCATAGATAAACTTACGCTTCCCAAGGTATTCGGGGAGGTGAAAAAGAATGGCTGAGATGTTGAAAATCGGACTTGTTCTTATGCTCGTTACTCTT
Organism: Candidatus Aegiribacteria sp.; assembly: GCA_021107345.1. The sequence continues at coordinate 4,019 of JAIOSX010000112.1, read as the reverse complement.
GTAGCCGCCATGGCGCTGGGGTTCGTTAACAGCAGGACTGCACCGATCATCGCGATTCAGAAGGAACTTGCCAAGCAGAATGCAATGAATTCAGTGGCCGCCAGCCTTAGCCCGGGAGACAGCCTGGCATTTGATTCTCTTTCCATTGCCGGCCTTGAGAACCCTTATGCGTCATGCGACAATACACTGAGTATCGTTAAGATCTCGGTGCCCCCGGATACATCCAGGATTGGTTATGTATTTATCGCTTACGGAAAGGGCTATTCAAGTACCGTGCAGACAATGGTCGCAGTGGAGCTTGAGGGAAGTATTTCAAATACCACTATCCTTTACCAGCAGGAGACTCCGGGGTTGGGTGCCAATATCGTTAATCCTTTAAAACTCATAGAGAAGTTTAACGGATTGACCGCATCCGAATGCCTCCTTACAAAGGATGGAGGCGGGATCGATGCCATGACGGGATGCACTATCACTTCAAGAACCGTAATCAATTCTATCAGAACAGGCCTTGAGGCGATGAGTGAAGCAGGGCTTTTCAGCTCAGATGATGCACCGGAATTTGCGGTGGAAGGAGGTGCGGAATGAGCCTGGTAAAGGATTTCACCAAAGGTATTTATCGTGAGAACCCCGTTTTCAAGCTTGTGCTTGGCATGTGTCCCTTCCTTGCGGTGACAACTTCCGTTGAGAATGCTCTTGGAATGGGAGCAGCCGCAACCTTCGTACTTATCTGTTCCAATTTTCTCGTATCACTTTTCCGGAACATCATTCCATCAAAGGTAAGAATTCCGTGCTACATAGTGATAATCGCTACTTTCGTTACCCTTGTTGATATGGTCATGAACGCATACCTTCCCGACCTTCACCGCAGCCTGGGGATATTCATTCCACTTATCGTAGTGAATTGCATAATACTGGGCAGGGCGGAGGGTTTCGCCAACAGGAATCCGGTCCTCAATTCAGTTGCTGATGCAATTGGAATGGGTATTGGATTTACCATGGCCATGGTCGTTCTGGCTTCATTCCGTGAGCTGCTTGGAAACGGAACATGGCTCAATTTCAATGTTCTTGGCTCTGCTTACCAGAATCAGCCACTTCTAATAGCGATACTTGCTCCTGGAGCGTTCATACTGCTGAGCTTCATACTGGGGTTTTTCAACATTCTTGAACTTCGCAAAGGAGGTCGTCAGTAATGAATCCAACAATACTGCTTTCAACCCTTCTGGCGACACCCGATTCCGGCAGCCAGGGATTCGATCTTGGAAAGATGATGGCCATCATCATAGCTTCCATCTTTGTTAACAATTTCGTGCTTGCAAGATTTCTGGGTATCTGCCCCTTCCTCGGAGTATCCAAACAGCTGGATTCCGCCATCGGCATGGGTGCAGCGGTCATCTTCGTAATGACCCTCGCAACACTGGGGTCATGGGCTGCGTATCATATTCTTCTTGTACCCATGGGATTGACCTATCTCAGCACCATTGCATTCATACTGATCATAGCATCCCTTGTGCAGCTGGTGGAGATGATACTGCAGAAATTCAGCCCCGCTCTCTACAGTGCTCTTGGCATCTTCCTGCCGCTGATCACAACCAATTGCGCTATACTGGGAGTTGCCGTGCTCAATATTGATGAGAAGTACAGCCTTGGATACTCACTGGTCAACGCGATTGCAGCCGGAATCGGATTCACCCTTGCACTGATTCTGATGGCCGGCCTTCGGCAGAAACTCGAGATGGCAGATGTTCCTCCCGCTATGAAGGGGAAACCTGTCGCATTCCTGGTGGCCGGCATAATGTCCATCGCCTTTCTCGGCTTTGCAGGATTAGGGGGATGAGATGAATATCCAGATGCTTCTTACTGAAATACTTGTTGGACAGGAATCTCTGATCGAACCAGTAGGCAATCCTGCTATCGTACGCGGAGTAATGGGGCTTATCCTTGGACTGGGGCTGGCCTTTGCCGCACGGAAACTGGCAATAGAGAGGGATCCTCTTGTTGAGAAGATCAACAGTCTGCTGCCCGGGGCCAACTGCGGTGGATGCAATTATCCCGGTTGCATGCAATTCGCTGAGGCTGTGGCTGCAGGCGATGCTCCCGCAAATGGCTGCCTGGCCACTAGCGTTGAAATAAACCTGCAGATTGCCGATGCAGTTGGAGGAGAACTATCCGAAAGTGTAAGGATGATAGCCCTTGTGCACTGCAACGGCGGTCACTCAGCAAGAGATGAATTCGAATATCACGGTCCCGCTGATTGTGTCTCCGCTGCAATGATAATGGGTGGTCAGAAGACATGCTCCTACGGATGTCTTGTCTTCGGCGACTGCGTAACAGTATGTCCCTTCGATGCCATCGAAATGGGAGAGAACGGCGTTCCTGTAGTGGATAAGGTTGCCTGCACCGGATGCGGCAAGTGCGTTGAAATCTGTCCCAAAAATATCATAGAGCTGTGGCCCGTGAACCGGGAGGTTGTTGTAGCCTGTTCCAGCCTTGATAAGGGTGCTTTTGCCAGAAAAGCCTGCGCAGTGGCTTGCATAGGGTGCAGGAAATGCGAAAAGGCGTGTCCTGTAGACGCAATAATCGTTGATGAATTTCTGGCGGTGATAGATCCTGATAAATGTATAAACTGCGGCCTTTGCGCTTCAGAGTGCCCCACCGGAGCCATAATCGATAATGCTGTGGCAAGACCAAAGGCTTACATAGACAGCAGCTGTATTGGATGTACACTTTGCGCGAAAGTCTGTCCTGTAAATGCGATAACCGGAGAATTGAAGGAGAGGCACGAAGTGGACAGTGAGAAGTGCATAGGCTGCGGTCTCTGCATTCCCAAGTGCCCCAAAAATTCAATAAACATGATAGGGGCAAAAGCTTATCAGCAGGATAGGGATCATCAGCTATGACGGATGTTGAACTCAACGAAATATTGAGAAAACTCCCTGCAGTACACGAACTTGTGGATATGGTATCAGGTGAGGGCGGGACACCAGCGGCTGTCCGAAGGGCCTGCAGAAACGTGCTTGAGAACGAAAGAGCTTTCGTCCTTGAAGGAAAGGAACCTGAGACTTCTGGGAAACTTAAGGAAAAAGTACTTATCGAGATTGATCTGATCACCCGTTCAAGCATGAAGAATGTTATCAATGCTACCGGAATAATCCTTCATACCGCCATAGGAAGAGCATGTATGCCCGACAGCGCGGTGGAAGCGGTCAGCAGAATTGCAAAAGGATACAGTGTTCTCCAGTGGGACTGCGAAACAGGAAGAAGGGGACACCGTGATATACATACAGAGCGGCTCATATGTGAACTCGCGGGGGCGGAAGCGGCAACCATCGCGAACAACAATGCGGGAGCTACTCTTCTGGTACTGACGGCTCTTGCAAGTGGGCGGGAAGTAATAGTATCAAGAGGACAGCTGGTAGAGATCGGGGGCTCCTTCAGGATTCCGGACGTGATGAAGCAGAGCGGTGCTATCATGCATGAAGTTGGTTGCACCAACAGAACGCATCTTCGGGATTACCGTAGCGCAATTAACGAAAACACAGCGATAATCCTTCGCGTTCATCCTTCTAACTACAGGATAAGGGGATTTACCGGAGAGGTTCCCCTTGAGCAGCTGGTGGAACTGGGAGAAGAATTCGGTATTCCTGTTGTGGATGACCTTGGTGCTGGTTCCTACATTGATCTTTCGAATTTCGGTCTCCCGTCGGAGCCAACGGTACAGAGCAGCATCAAGGCTGGAGCGGCGGTTGTTACGAGCTCGGGGGATAAGCTTATCGGTGGTCCACAGGCTGGAATAATCACAGGCAGAAATGATTATATTCAGAAGATAAAAAAACATCCACTTGCAAGGGCTCTCAGAGTGGGAAAACTTACAATTGCCGCACTTGAAGCTTCTCTGATGCTGTTTATGGAGGATACTGAATACATTATCGAAAATCATCCTCTTTATAGAATGTTCGCTGCTGATGTTGATGATCTGCGTTCGATGGCTGATGAGTTCCTCGCCCTTCTGAAATTGCCCG